>CAZFCG010000004.1:0-73257 GCA_964517595.1 uncultured Geobacter sp.
GGGGAGAGGGGACTTCTTTGAGATTTGCATGATGCTCAATTGAAAAAACCAAGGCCGCCCGCGTCCCTCTTCGAGACCGGGCGGCCTTGTTCGTTGTGCCCCAATCGCTCCCTTGTCTATTTTTTCCTGATAACCAGACCTTCTCCGCCCATGGAAATGTCCACAAGAACCGTGTCTCCCTCCATGAACTTTCCTTCCAGAAGCATCAGGGCCAGAGGGTCCTGGACCGTGCGCTGCAGGGTCCGCTTGAGGGGACGCGCGCCATAAGCGGGGTCGTACCCCTCCCGGGCGATGTATTCCCGGGCCTTGTCGGATATCTCCAGTAAAATCCGGCGTTCGGCAAGCCTTGCCTGCAACGCCTTGACCTGGATATCCACTATCATCTTGATCTGCTCCAGCGGCAGGGAATGATAGATGACTATCTCGTCGACACGATTGAGAAACTCCGGCTTGAAAGCCTCCTTGAGGGTCTCCATCACCATGCTCCGCATGCGGGCGTAATCGGTGGCCCCGTACTGCTGGATCCATTGGGAACCCAGGTTGCTGGTCATGATGATGACCGTATTGCGGAAGTCCACCGTTCTCCCCTGCCCGTCGGTCAAGCGGCCGTCGTCCAGGACCTGGAGGAGGACGTTGAACACCTCCGGATGGGCCTTCTCAATCTCGTCAAAGAGGACGATGCTGTAGGGACGCCGTCGTACCGCCTCCGTGAGCTGTCCACCCTCCTCGTAACCAACGTAACCGGGAGGCGCTCCGATGAGTCTCGCCACCGTGTGCTTTTCCTGATACTCGCTCATGTCGACGCGCACAATTGCCTGATCGTCGTCGAAGAGGAACTCGGCCAGGGCTCGGGCAGTCTCGGTCTTGCCGACCCCGGTGGGCCCGAGGAAGATGAAGGATCCTATGGGCCGGTTCGGATCGGAAAGCCCGGAACGGGCGCGCCGCACCGCGTTGGCCACCAGAAGCAGGGCGTCGTCCTGACCCACGACCCGCGATTTGAGACGGTCTTCCATACTGACGAGCTTGGCGGATTCGCTTTCCTGGAGGCGGGAAACCGGGATGCCGGTCCACTTGGCCACCACTTCGGCAACCATGTCGCCGTCCACTTCCTCGGCGAGCATCTTGCCTTCCCGCTGCACCTGCTCCAGTTCCCTGTTCTTTTCCGTCATTTCCTTTTCGATGGCCGGTATCTCACCGTATCGGATCTCCGCTGTCCTTCCCAGGTTGCCCTCCCGCTCCGTTCGCTGCGCCTCGGTTTTCTTTTCCTCCAGTCGGTTCTTCAATTCCCGCAGCGATTTAATTATCTCCTTCTCCCCCTGCCAGTGTACCTTGAGCCGCGCGGATTCGGCCTTCAGCTGATCCAGTTCGTCGGCGAGCTTTCTGAGACGTTCCTGTGCGTGGGAGTCGCTTTCCTTCAGCAGGGCCTGTTTTTCGATCTCCATCTGAATAATCCGGCGCTCTATCTCGTCGATCTCGGTGGGCATGGAATCGATCTCGATACGCAGCCTGGAAGCGGCCTCATCGATCAGGTCTATGGCCTTGTCGGGAAGGAAACGGTCGGTAATATAGCGGTCCGAAAGGGTCGCGGCCGCGACTATGGCGCTGTCCTGGATACGGATTCCGTGAAAGACCTCGTATTTCTCCTTGAGGCCCCTCAGGATGGAGATGGTGTCCTCCACGCTCGGTTCCCCGGTAAACACCTGTTGGAACCGGCGTTCAAGGGCCGCGTCCTTTTCCACATGCTTGCGGTATTCGTTGAGGGTGGTGGCGCCGATGCAGTGGAGTTCGCCCCGGGCAAGGGCCGGCTTCAGGAGGTTGGATGCATCCATGGCACCCTCCGCGGCGCCCGCGCCCACAAGGGTATGCATCTCGTCAATGAAAAGGATGATGTTGCCTTCCGACTTGACGACCTCCTTGACAACCGCCTTCAGCCGCTCCTCAAACTCACCGCGGTACTTGGTTCCCGCGATAAGTGAACCCATGTCCAGGGCCACGATGCGCTTGTTCTTCAGGGTCTCGGGCACGTCGCCGGAAACGATGCGTTGCGCAAGTCCTTCAACTATCGCGGTCTTTCCCACCCCCGGCTCTCCTATGAGCACGGGATTGTTCTTGGTCCTGCGGGACAGGACCTGGATCACCCTGCGTATCTCGTCGTCACGGCCGATTACCGGGTCCAGCTTTCCCTTTCGCGCCGATTCGGTAAGGTCCTTGCTGTATTTGGACAGGGCCTGGTACTTTTCCTCCGGGTTCTGATCGGTCACCCTTTCGTCTCCGCGCAGGTCCTTGAGGGCGGAAAGCGCAGCATCGCGGGAGATGCCGCTGTCGGCGAGCATGGATGCCACATTGCTCCCCTTTTCCTCGATGAGTCCCAGCAGAAGGTGCTCGGTGGAAACAAACTCATCGTTCATGGCCTCGGCCTCGCGCAGCGCCGTATCCAGCGCATGATGCAAAGACGATGAAAGATAGATCTGCACGCCGGAACCGGTGGTCTGGGGAAGGCGCCTCAAAGCCTCCTCAACCTTGGAACGGACATGGGCCGGATTGGCCCCGATCTTCTGAAGGATCGGGCCCAGCAATCCCCCTTCCTGATCCAGCATCGCGAAGAGCAAGTGCTCAGGCTCAATGGAACCGTTCTGGCGGGAGGCTGCAAGCTGCTGGGCCGCGCCCAGGGCCTCCTGTGTCTTTATGGTCATCTTTTCCGATCTGATCATTGATATGGCTCCCTTCTCAAGGACCGGCAACAAACTAAATATAAATATGAGTTTATTTCAAGTCCCTTGACATTCAGATACGGGAAAAATAGGCATGGCCAGGGCGTCAGTCAAGTCAACAGGAGGGTTAATTCAGTAGTCAGTCTTTAAAGTCAGCTGTCTTCATCATCCGGTTGCGCGCTGTCAAGCCGCTTTTTGTGCTTCTTCAGGGTCATATTCAGAAGGGAGATTATCTCCGTTGCGGCCTTCACGATGTGGCGAGGGTCGAACCCCGCGCTGGTCATCTCGCGATAGAACGTCTTGGCGACTATCTTCGCCAGCTTTTCCGGGTCCTGGCTGATCGGCGTAATGGCGCCGCTTACCAGGGAACCGGTTTCCCTGCTGATGGATAACTGCAAGAAGCGGGAGCGGAGGATCTTCTGCATCTCGATAACCTGGATGGACTTGCTCACCAGCAGAGACACCAAGACAGCCAGTTTCAGGTCTCCATCATCCAGAAGGCGATCAGGAAGCGGGTTACTGAAGTTCATGATACCAATGACCTTTCCGGCCAATAAAACGGGCGCGGATATAAAACTCCTGCCGGAGTGCTCCGGACGTCTTGCCAGGGGCAGGAATTCCGTTTGTGTAATATCCTTTACCAGGAGAGGTTCACCTGTTGCGGCCACATGCCCGGCTATACCCTCATTAACCTTTGCCGCCTCATCATGGGCGTCAGCCGGCAATGGGCCGTGCTTCGCGAAGACACGCAACCGGAACTCGCCATCCTCCTTTCCCCCGTGAAAAAGCATGATGGAGCAGTTTCCGACACCAAGGATCCCGGCGGCCATTTCCGCCAGCTCATTAAGGCAGTCATCCAGCCCTGTCTGCTGTTCCAGAAAGTTGGAGAGGCCCACCAGTTTGATAAACGAATCGTGGTATGTGTTCATCTTGGCACTCCGTTCGCATGTTTTTTGTATATCAATCCTGCAACCAGAGAATCAATGTGGAGTTCTGTATGGAATCGACTGCGAGTTCGAGAGACAGGGTAAGCGGCAACAATACATTGCTGAAAAGGATACCCTTCTTTGCATCCCTTTCCGACGACCACCTGACAAGGATACAGCAGATCGTCAGGAAAAGAAGGTTTCAGAAAAACGAAATTATCCTGCGGGAAGAGAATACCAGCCAGTTCATGTACCTGGTTTTTTCCGGAAGGGTAAAGGTAGTTCATCAAAGCGAGAGCGGAAAAGAACACATCCTCGCATTCCACAAACAGGGGGACTATTTCGGGGAAATGGCGCTGCTGGACGGAAAAACCTGGCCTGCCTCGGTCGTCGCCATGGAAGACACAGAAATCGGCCTGCTGTCCAAAACCGATTTCGAGCACACACTTCTCAAGGACAGCGCCGTCGTTTACCAGATCGTCATCATGCTCTGCGCGAGGCTCCGCGACTCCTGGATGATGCTGAAGGTAATGGGGATGAGCGACGCGGAGCAGAGGGTAAGAGCGGTCATCCGGCAACTGGCCACACTGAATGGGGTCAGGGACCGTCGTGGAATCATCATCTCCATAAAGCTGACCCACAAAGACATCGGTGAATACGCCTCCGTTGCCCGAGAAACGGTTTCACGCATTCTGAAAAGATTTGTCAGGGACGGCGAGATTGAGGTCCTGGAGGGGAAATACCTGCTGCTGAAGCCGGAATTTGCCGAAAATGTCGACTTTCGGTGATCTGAATCACTTGCACAATCATCAATTTTGCCGTTATATACAACTAAAGAACTGCAAATACAGTTTCCGAAAGGGTAAACCTCGGGTAACCGGGGGACACAAAGCCACGGGTCCCGCAATCAAAAGGGACAGCCGGGTTGCCGAAGAAACATGGTCCCTTCCGTGTTTTCCCTGGCGACCTGTTTCCATAGGCAATCGAAACAGGTCCGAAGGAGGAAGACATGGAAAGAAGAGCGCTTCAATGGTTAAAGGTTTTTGCAGTCGCCGCGGTTTGCTGTTTTTCGGCTGCTTTGTCCGGATGCGGCGGCAGCGGCGCGGGCGATATTCAGGCAGGATCAGACAACACCGTAAAGGCTCAAACAGATATCGGCGACATAACCAAGGGGATTGAAGGCGAAGATTCCGCGCCATTTGTGGAAGGGGAACTGCTCGTTCAGACCCGCGCCGGCGTAGGCAGGGAGAAGCTGAAGAAAGAGGTGCTGGATGGACTGGGCGCCTCCATCCAAGAGGACATCCCCAGGATCAACACAAAGAGGATCAAGGTGCCTGCCAAGGCACAGAGAATGATCCGCGCCTACCTGAAGAAGCACCCCCATATCAAGTATGTGGAAAAGAACTATCTGGCGGAGGCGGCAAGCATCCCCAACGATGATTCTTACGCCACGCAATGGCATCTGCCGGCAATCTCGGCGCCTTCGGCCTGGGACATATCAACGGGTTCCAGTTCCGTCAGCATCGCCATCGCCGACAGCGGCGTTGATCCCACTCATCCTGATCTGGCCGCGAAACTACTGCCCGGCTACAATTTTGTCTCCAACAACACGGATACACGTGACATCTATGGCCACGGCACCAAGGTCGCTGGAGCGGCCGCCGCCATCAGCAACAACAATGCGGGCATCGCCGGTGTCGCATGGATCAATCCCATCGTTCCCCTCGTAGTAGCCGATTCAACCGGTTACGCCACCTACTCAAACATGGCGAAGGCCATCATCCATGCCGCGGATAACGGCATACGTGTCATAAACCTGAGCTTCGCCGGCTCCAGCAGTTCCACCACCCTTCAGAACGCCGTTAATTATGCCTGGAACAAAGGAACAATCCTGTTCGCCTCCGCCGGAAACTACGGCACCAGCACCCCCCAGTATCCGGCGGCGTGTAACCATGCAGTCGCGGTTACGGCAACCACTTCTTCGGATACCCGCTCCAGTTTCTCCAGTTATGGCTCATGGGTTACCGTTGCGGCCCCTGGCTCTTCCATCCTTACGACAACCAATGGCGGCGGCTACGCCTCGGTGAGCGGCACCTCCTTCTCATCGCCCATAACCGCTGGGCTCGCGGCTTTGATCCTGTCGGTAAAGCCTGGCCTCACGGCGGAACAGGTGGTGGATATCCTCAAGCAAAACAGTGATGACCTGGGCGTCGCGGGATTCGATCAGTACTTCGGTTACGGCAGAATCAACGCCTATAAAAGCCTCACTGCCGCCGGCGGGTCAGCGCCCCAACCTGGCGACACAACCGCGCCGATCTCTGCCATCACCTCCCCCGCCAACGGCGCCAGCGTAACCGGAACAGTCACGGTGAATGTTTCAGCCAGCGACAATACCGGCATCAGCAGGGTCGAACTCTATGTTAACGGAACCCTTCTCGCCACCGAAACCACCGCCCCGTACAGCTTTTCCTGGGACACCTCCGCCTCCGGCACGGGGACCCGCTACCTGAAGGCGGTCGCCTATGACCTGGCGGGCAATTCCGGCGAATCCAGCCCGGTCACGGTAACCGTCACCTCGGGAGGTGACACCTCGGCTCCGGCAGTCATTATCACCAATCCCGTGGACGGCGCCGACATCACCGGGGTCAACTCCGTTGTCCTCAAAGCCAGCGCAACGGACAATGTCGGCGTAACAAAGATGGAAATATACGTCGACGGGGTCTACAAGGGTTATTATTCCAAGAGCAGCATAACCTGGAACTGGAACACTTCAGGACTGACTTCAGGGGCGCATTCCATCATGGTGAAAGCCTATGATGCCGTCAGGAATGTGGGATCGGCTTCAGCGACCGTATACAAGAACGTTACCCAGGCATCGGACACCACTCCCCCTGTCTCATCCATAACCTCCCCTGCCAATGGCTCGTCCGTCAGCGGTACGATAGCAGTGGATGTTGCGGCCAGCGACGATACTGGAGTCTCAAGGGTTGAACTCTATGTCAATGGAACCCTCCATGCCACTGACAGCGCAGCCCCATACAGCTTCTCCTGGGATACGGCCACATCAGGCACGGGAACCCGCTACCTGCAAGCCATTGCCTATGACGCGGCGGGCAACGCGGGGCCATCGAGCCAGATAACGGTCACGGTAATCCCCGTCCCCACTGGCAGCGATACCATTGCTCCGGTTGTCACCATAAGCAATCCATTGAATGGTTCGTCCATAACGGGACTTTCATCTGTAACACTCAACGCAAGCGCCACGGACAATGTTGGCGTGAAAAAAATGGAAATATACGTCGACGGTGTCTACAAAGGTTATTATTCCAGGAGCAGTATCACCTGGACATGGAATACTTCAGGTCTGGCTGCCGGTACGCACATAATCATGGTCAAGGCCATAGATGCCGCTGGAAACGCAGGTTCAGCATCGGCAACCGTATACAAATAAGCGAAAAAAACGGGGGGGCGGCGGATTTCCGCCCCCCGGACATCAGAAAAAGAAAGAACCATCCATCCCTGTTTCAAGTGTTCCCTGACTGAATCGCACCGGGGCCTGAAAAGATCCTTCTGTGGCAACAGATCCACATCTCTCAGATATGTCAACAATACCGACTGTATAGTCGAAAAATATTACACCATGACCCTTCGATTCTTCCAAATCACCCTCAGAAATAGCCCTCCTCAAAATCATCCCGATAAAAAAAGCAAAATCAACCCGGCATACATTTGAGTAACCTGGGGCTATACAGGCCCGACACGTTAGCTTAAAGCACTACCAACGGCTTTTTCTTCCATTTTCACCTGGGACCACACCAGCAAAATAGCGGGCAAGACAACTGGACTGTCTATCCAGAAGAAGCCTACCAAGATATCTCAAGGCATATATTTCGCATGAAAAGCTACAAATCAGCTATACAACACGTCGTCGAAAGGAGCGCAAAATGAGATATCTCGCAAGAGCCTTCATATCGGCAACCGTTCTTGGATTGCTTCTTGTGGCCTCTGCCTGGAGCTATCCTGTAGCCAAGGATCAAATCATATATATCTCCCATGGCTACGGGACCACGAACGGCGGAGAGTGGAAAATTTCGAACTCGAGTGGAGAATATTTGTTCACAACCTTCTGCCTGGAACGTGACGAATACCTGGACCGCAATAAACCTTTTATTGTAGGCGATATTTCCGCCATGGCAGACAACGGAGGGGTAAACACCAACTCTGGAGATCCCCTGAGCAACGAGACGAAGTGGCTTTTCTGGCATTATATTCAAGAAGACCTGGATGACCTTGTAAACGGATATACGTACAACAGCAATCAAGGCGCCGACGCGCTGCAAAGGGCCATCTGGAAACTGGAAGAGGAGATCGTCAATACCAACGACTCGCTGGCTGACCAGTTAATCAGCATCGCGCAGGCAAACAGCGCCGGCTTCATTGAAGATGTGGCCGTCATAAACCTCAAATGGCCAAATGGCTGCAACGGTCAGGATCTGCTGGTGGCAGGCGACCCATATGTTCCCCCGCAGGATGAACCGGTACCCGAACCATCCACCTTTTTGCTCACAGGTCTCGGTCTCCTTGGAGCAGCGCTTATCAGACGAAAAATGGCCAAATAGGGTTTCGGTGGTAAAGAAAACCGGTAATAAAAAAAAGGGGGGGTCCAAGTGGGCGCCCCCCCTTTTTATCAGGATGAGCATCATGCAAATCTCAAAGAAGTCCCCTCTCCAACCCCCTCCCATCAAGGGAGGGGGAGTATTTTTAACACTTTTGCAAGAGTCTCAGGATGTATCTAGAACTCTGCAACTCTTATTCTTTTCATCAGGGGAGACATAAAGGCTTCCCTCCTGAGAAGGATGGACTGTATCGGGTTCGTTTGTAACTCTTGAGTAACTTCAAGATAAGCGCCTGAAATACCGTTCTTTGCATTTGTTGAAGTTACTCTATGAGAAGACACCGCCGCGCGGCGCGAGTTGCTATTCAGCACAAAAAACTGTCAACTAAGGGTCTGTCATGCCCGAGTGCATTTGTCGGGCATCCATAGCTTTCAAAATCAATTCAGGATACAAATCATTCCAACCAGGGTTGCTCTTCTCGATCAACCATATTGCCGGTTACCTGAACATGCCGAATGCCTTGGAACCGCCCGGCTTGGAGAACCGTTAACCACGGAACACTACCTGAATACTGAGGGATTAACAGGAAAATTTGCCAAGCAATACTCAGATAAAAAACCCCTGTTGCCCGCCAAACCAGGCCGTAACACTGGAAACCAGAAAAGACTGGGGACCCCTTGCATCAAGCAAAAGAAAGAGGGGAGGCGGCACTATCAGCCATCTCCCCTCTTTCTTCTCCTCCTGCGAAAAAACTCTTACATTAATTCCCTTTTCTCCCCCTGCCATAGAAAGCCAGACCAAGAAGACCACAACCAAGAAGCAGAACGGTCCCCGGCTCGGGTACCTGCTCGGAGGGAGGAGCCCCACCTCCTCCAACCTCACCCACGTGACTTAGTTTTCCTATGTTCTTGATCTCCAGGTCCGAAAGATTTATTACAGCCCACGAAAGAGATTCAAGGTTTTCGAAAAGGAAATGATCGACTTCGCCTGGTTTGGCACCGGTTTTTATGAAGTAATACGCGGGAGAGCCTAGCAGATTCAGGGCATACGTTTTTTCCCCGTCAGTTTCTTCCCAATAAATCGTCTTGTCCATAGCGTACTTCTCTTCAAGAGTATACTCAGAGCCGAGCTCGCCCTGTACCCAGTCAAGCTCCGTTTGATCACCACTGTTCCCAAGACTGGCCGAAGCTACAATACTATCCAGTTCCCCAACGTCAGTCCCGTCGTCCAGCTGATAAGCTATCGCTGTTCCCCAGGAAAACAAAGCAAAACCGAACATCGTCATCAATAATAGCCGGGTCTTTTTCATCGCAAGCCCTCCAGTTGATTTCAGCTTTGCATGACATTGCATAAGCCTTGAATATTGCACCATCAAATGCAATTCTCATACCACAACACAATCACTTGATATCACTTGGTTTATCGATGAAAGAATCACTCACCGTTTCCAGTGTGTAAAATATGTCGGCAAAACCAGTCGAAGGCGAAACCTGCGGGAACGGAACTGAAATCAGCGGGGGCCTGATTGAATAAGAGAGCAACCTGGATGAATGACTTTTGGAAAATGACAAAAAAAAAGACGGAAACACTCACCGTCCCATCTTCGAAATTTTATTCAAGACCAGAAAGCGTATTTATTTGCCAGACCTCCTTTTGCTGAAGAAGGCCAATCCCACAAGCCCGCTCCCAATCAACAGAATCGTGGCCGGCTCCGGCACCTGCTCTTGCGGAGGCGCCCCTCCTTCCGGTTCTCCCGCAAGGAACAGGCTGCCACCGTTAATATCGCACGGAAGGCTCTGCAGACGTATGCCCGTAAGGACGACAAACTCTCCCAATGCCTCATCGTCCATTGTTTCCAGGCTCGTCGGGAGACCACTAAAATTCAGATAATACACATCGAATTCACCGGGCTTGATTCCGGGAGGATTGATGTTTCCCGGATTTCCTTCGGTCACGCCAAAGAAGTAATCCGTTTTCTTGATTACCGGCGTAAACTCATCTCCGTTCGCCGGATTTGGAATCGCGCTGAGGTTTACCAGTTTCACCCAGTTCAGGTCGTCCCTGTCCCCAACATAATCCCCGGCCAAAGGATTGGAAACGGTGTCAGGCACGGTCGTGACCGGTTCAAAGGTAAAACCGAATCCGGTAACTTGAGCACCTGAGGGGATAACTGACGATTCAGCCGCATCATATCTGACCGTCAAGGTATCGGCATCATAGGCAAGAATTTCCATCATCCCCCAGGAAGCTCCTCCCAGATAGTCCTTATCGCTGAAAGAAATGGTCAAGGCATCAGCCTTTGCGATCATCAGGAACAACAATGAAAGTGACAACAATCCAAACGTGATACAGCACAGCAACTTGTCTTTTCTCACTGAAGCCACCCCCTTTCCATCTTACGACCCACCAGGGTCGTTGCTGAATCCTGCTTCCCGCATCTCACCTCCTTTTCGGCTCTTGTCGTTAAATCTCCCCAAAAACAACCATTTACGCTTAATTAATATGCAATTTTTGTGCTAGTTATGTAACTTAATTGTATCATTACGGAATCAAGTTTTTTACTCAACATGACTTTTGTCTTGTGTAAACAATCTCGACATACAAGACAGTTAAGACAAACGGCAATCGTGGTTTCAGCCGCTGGAGTCAGACCTGCTTCTCTTTGGCCTCCTCTGACTGACTTGGCGTCATGACAATAATCCACAGTATGATATTTGTAACTATTCAGCACAAAAAATGTCAAATAGTCGGGCATCCATGGCTTTCAAATGAAAACCCTTCTGGATTCCCGATTACAGCCTCGTGAATAACAGAAAATTCCATATGCTGAATAGTAACGAATTTTTCTCATTTTCTTTCATGTTACAGATAAACTTTTATTTGCAAAACAGAGGTTCTGTGACTACTATTTAACACTATGTTTTATGTGGCCCTGCGAATACTCTTGTACGACAAGATACGCTCGCTCATCACGCTGCTTGGGGTGATTTTCGCGGTGGGTCTTATCTTCAACCAGGCGGGCATTTTCCTGGGTTTGATGGAAACGTCTTCGGTAATTATCGACAATACACCCGGAGATATCTGGATTACTTCCAAAAACAGCAAGAATTTCGATTTTTCCCAACCAATTCCGGAGTATATACGCTATCAGGTCGCGGCTGAACCAGGCATCGAATGGGCCCATCGTCTCATTGTGGGGTGGGGGGTGATTCGTCAGAAACAGGGAGGAAACGAGCAGCTCGAGATTGTCGGATACGATCCCGACACCGGCGTAGGCGGACCATGGGACATGGTGATCGGAGACCGCAATGCCGTCAAGAACGGCAATTTCGCCATTGTTGATGAGTCCGCGGAAAAAAGACTGGGAAAGATAACCGTTGGCGAATACCGGGACGTAGTATCGCACCGCATGCAGATAGTCGGCATTTGCAGGGGCGTAAAGTCTTTCACAACAGCTCCGATACTCTTCACCTCCTTTGATGTAGCCCGAGGATTGATACCCTACATGGGCACGGACAGCACTGTTTTCGTGGTTGCCAAAACGGCGCCCGGCGTTTCAGTGGACAAGGTGGTAGAATCGCTGCGCGCCAGGATACCCTCGGTGGATGCCTACGCCAGTGATGATTTCAGCTACCGGACCCGCCGCTACTGGGCCGTGGAGACAGGGGTGGGCTTTTCCTTCTTCCTTACCATTGTCATCAGTTTCATTGTTGGCATGCTCATCGTGGGGCAGACCATCTACAACTCCACCATGGAGCACATCAAGGAGTTCGGCACATTGAAGGCCCTTGGGGGAACCAATCTCGATATCTACCGAATCATATTCTTTCAGGCGCTTCTGAACGCATTACTGGGATACATCATCAGCCTCGCCATAACCATGGCTTCCATCCCTCTCTATGACGCAGGTGGGCTGGCTCTGGTGATTCGGGGATGGGTCAACCTTACGGTTCTGGCTCTGACCTTGTTCATGTGCCTGATGGCCGCGTTTGTCTCCATTCGCAGAATACGGAAGATTGATCCGGCTATTCTCTTCCGGGGGTAATATGGCTGATATGCTTGAAGCGCGAGGATTACGGATGGTCTATCAGGAAGGCAAGCAGGAAGTGGTCGCCGTACGTGGCGCCGACATCCGCTTCAGGCGAGGTGAGATAATAGGACTGTTCGGCCCCTCCGGCAGCGGCAAGACCACGCTGTTGTCTCTCCTGGGATGCATCCTGAAGCCCTCAGCCGGCTCGTTGCGGCTTTTCGGCAACGATGTGGCGGCAATGAGTGAAAAAGACCTTCCCACAGTGAGAAAACGCTTCATATCCTTCATATTTCAAGGATTCAACCTCTTTCCCGCCCTTTCCGTACTGGATAATGTGCTGCTGGGACTCCGCATAAAAGGTATTACCGGAGAAGAAGCCGAACGGCGAGCCCTGCGGGTGCTGAAAGAAGTCGGCCTCTCGGAAAGGATTGATTTTCTGCCCAGAGACCTTTCCGGAGGGCAGAAACAGCGCGTGGCGGTAGCACGGGCGCTGGCTTCCGACTGTCCCCTCATTCTTGCCGACGAACCAACTGGAAACCTTGACCATGCAAACGGCAGGAATGTTATGGAAATCCTGCGCAAACTTGCTCACGAAAAAGGAAAATGCGTTGTCGTGGCGACCCACGACAACAGGATTGACGACATTTTCGACCGGATCCTTTTCATGGAAGACGGATCGATCATAAAGGAAACAACCGACACCAGCAAACTTCGGCTTATGCGTGAATTGACCGCCAGTTCGGTTAAGTAACCGGGCCGCATTGACCGAATGGCAAAAATTCGAAGGCAAGGGTGCCGATGATGAAAGGAATTGAAAAAGTCGTCCAACAACCCAACCGGACGGTACTTCCATGAAAGTATCAAACAAATATCAATAACATGGACGGGAAATGCACCATGAGTGAAGAACCTCAAGAAAAAAACACCAAAACAGGGGCCTCCTCCGAAAGAAGAGGCAGCAGATCCAAACTATGGATCCTTCTCTTGCTCATTCCAGCCGCCCTGTTGTTAGCGGTGGCGGGACCATATCTGGCCGGCGGCAAGAAAAGAGCGCCTTCCAGGCAGACAACAACTGTCCCTCACGCCGCTGCCGCGAGGGGGCTTGTGGAAGGAGGAGAAGAGGTCACCATCTCTCCCCGTATTGGAGGAAGAATATCACGGATTCTCGTGGATGAAGGTGACAAGGTCTCGAGAAACCAGATCATCGTGCAACTTGATGACGCTGAAGAACAGGCCATGCGGGCACAGGCGTCCGCGTCCCTTGCCAGACATTCCGCGCGGCTCAGGGAACTTGAAAGCGGATACCGCATGGAAGATGTGGAAGCCGCTGAACACGCATATTCACGGACCGTAGCCATATACAACCAGGCTCGGGACGAGCATGAACGCTACGAACGTCTGTACGCGAAGGATGCCGTAACCCTCGTGGAAATGAACAGAATGGGGGAGCGCCGCCGGGTTGCTGAACAATCCATGCGGGAGGCTCGCCAGACCGCGCAAAAACTCCGTAAGGGAGAAAGAGCTGAGCAGATCCAGCAGGGACGGGCAATGGCGGAAGAAGCGCGGGCTTCCGTAGAACTTGCCGATGCCCGTCTGAACGACCATCGAATACTCTCTCCCATGGACGGTCTCGTGGCGGACAGATTGCGCGAACCCGGAGAAAGCGTCGAGGCTGGGACTCCCGTGCTGGTGCTGATCTCTCCTGAAAAAATGCGGATCCGCGCGGAACTGGAAGAGTCTGACGTGGGAAAAGTAAGCGTAGGGCAGAAGGTGACGGTGACTTCAGACACACACCCAGGTAAAAGCTTTCCCGGAAGGGTTACCAAAGTGGCGCCGGTTGTCCGAAAAAAGACCCAGAAGAATTTCGATCCGATGGTCTCCTTTGACATCAACACCCAGAAAATAACCATCCATCTTGATGACTGGCGCGGCCTCTATCACGGCATGACCGTCATGGTACGGTTCCAATGATGAGACACTTTACTGCTTCATTGTTCTTGATCATCTGCCTGCTTTCCGGCGCCGCATCCGCGGGAGAACTGTCCCTTAAGGATTGCATCAACCACGCGCTGGAAAACAACAGCGGCATGAGGGCTTCAACCCTTCGCCACACCGCGGCCGAGGAAGACCTCAAGTCCGCCCGGGCGGACTTTCTCCCTTCTCTGCGCTTTGGCGCATTCTATTCATATCAGGATAAACCGGACCGCATGAAAGTGCCGGCAGACATTCTCGCGCCAGGCATCCCGCCTACTCCAGGCGAGTTCCCTCTCAGCGGCCGTGATTTCTATCGAACCGAACTCTCAGTTCATCTTCCCGTCTTTACCGGAGGTCTCCACAGCGGGCGCTATGCCCGCGCAAAAACACTCAGCGAAGAAGCCCGTCTTTTTTCCGAACAACGGTCGGAAGCCCTCATCAGGGATGTAACACGCGCTTTTTACGACCTTCTCAACTCAGATTTGGCTTTTCAATCCGAGGATGGAATTCTCGCGGCGAAAAAAGAACGGCTAAGGGTATTGCGTGAATTAAGAACAGAGGGATACGCCAGGGGTGACGAGATACTCCTCCAGGAAGCTGACGTCGCGCTCTCCGAAGCTCGAAGGGAGAAACTGTCAAGCCGCCTGGCCATTGCCCGCTCTCGTCTGCGACTTCTCATGGAATTCCCGGATGACAGAGAACTGACGCTGGAATCGGTCCCGACAGTGGCACGCCTGGATGCACAACTGGAGAGACTGAAGAGTGAAGCATTACGCAACAGGAAAGATCTGGCCGCTGCCCGGGAAAGGGTGAACCGGGGAGAGGCGGAGCGCGTAATAGCCAGGTCGTCATTTCTTCCCTCAATCTCCCTTGACGGCGCATACCGGGTTCAGCAGCAGAACGAAATGATGCGCCCCAATCAGTGGCTCCTGACAACCCGCCTTGACTGGCCTATATTTGAATGGGGAAAGACCGTCGCCGACGTCCGTCGGGCCGAGGCGCTCAAACAGAGCGCCGCCCGGGAAAAACGCGAACTGGAAAAGGAAATTGCATACGGAGTAGAAGCCGCATGGCGCGCCGTTAAAGACGGGGAACGGGACGTGACGGCGAAGGAGAAAAGGTTGAGGGCTACCAGGGCCCTGCTGGATACACATCTCAACCGCTACCTTGAAGGCTCGGAAAAACTATCGGATCTTATTGAAGCTGAAGCCTCCTGCTCCTCCTCGGCCTCCGACTACTCCATCTCCTTGAACGACCTTCACGCGGCGCTTGCAGACCTCCGCTTCATGGTGTCTGGTCCCCTGGAGCAATGGATAACCTATGATGCGCCATTCGACACAGATCTCGCAAAATACAGGAAACGGATCCGCGACGGAAGCAAACAGGGTGTAAAACGGGCCAAAGAGCCGGCTTCCGGGAAGAATATCCCGGTCTCAGACAAGGGTGCAATTTCACGCCCCAAAGCATTGCCGCCTTATCCTCCCGCCATACGGACCTATGCCAAACCTTCCGCCGAAAGGATTGCCGTTCAGGTGGGCTCATATTCCAACCAAACCAACGCCGAACTGATGCGGAAGGAGATGCTCTCAAGATCAGGAGGTAAAAGTGTGATCGTGCTCAATAAAAAAGGCCTGTACAAGGTTCTGGTAACCGGCTTTGGGGACAGAAAGGAAGCAAGCGATTTCGCCGACGGACTTCCGTCCGGGGCAATCGTCGTGCGGGGAACCAATGGAAACTGATTCATTTGCGCTTGAGGCTTTTTCACGCAACCTGGGGCTCATCAGCGAGGAGGGGCAGGCAACACTCCTGAGAGCGCGTGTCGCGGTAGCCGGCGCAGGCGGCGTCGGAGGGTTGCATATTCTTACCCTTGCGCGTCTGGGTGTCGGAAATTTCAACATCGCCGATTTTGACACCTTCGATGTAGTGAACATCAGCCGTCAGTTCGGGGCCATGACCAGCACCATCGACAAACCCAAGGCAGGTGTGCTTGCGGAAATGGTGCGGGACATCAACCCTTCCGCCGGTGTGCGGCTCTTTCACGAGGGCGTTACCCCGGAAAACATGGAATCATTCCTGGATGAAGCCGATCTCTTTATCGACGGTATCGATTTCTTCTCCCTCGACATTAGACGCCGGGTGTTCCGGAGATGCCGCGAAAAGGGCATTCCCGCGCTTACCGCCGCGCCACTGGGATTCGGGGCCACATTACAGCTATTTACACCAGACGGTATGGCGTTTGACGATTATTTCGGCTTCACGGAAAAGATGACCCGTCTTGAGCAGATAGCGGCCTTTGCCGCGGGCCTCGCGCCAAGGCCCTATCATATCCGCTACCTGGACCTTGCAAAGGTTAATCTTCAAAAGCAGACCGGACCGGCGGTGGCGCCCGCCTGTACACTGGCCGCCTCACTGGTTGCAACGGAAGCAGTGAAGCTGCTGACGGGAATGGGAACGGTAAGGCCGGCCCCTTGTTACCTGCAGTTCGATATGATGAGGGGAAAATTCCATCTCGGAAAACTTCGCTTCGGAGGAAGAGGGCCGATACAGATTCTGAAGCGCAAGCTCATCCTGCGAAAGGCCCTGGCAGCCATGGGGGAGTGAAAACCGGGAAACGAAAGAGGGAATTGCATGTATACAAGAGGAACTATTGAGGAATGAGCTTCGGGATAGAAATTTGTAGGACGAAAGTCCGCAAGCCGATGACCACTTTAAAACCCTGACATGAAAATGGGGCGCCTGATACAGGCGCCCCATTTTCATGTCAACAGTCAGAGAGGAAATCAGCTTTTCATCCTTCTCCTTCCAAGGGCCGCGAGACCGAGGAGACCACCCCCAAGGAGCAGGAGAGTGGAAGGTTCGGGAACTGAAGCATACACTTCAACGGAACCGTCATGATTGGAACGGATAAGCAGATTATCACCAACTACTTCCGCGGTCAGGTTATCGGTATTGGAATCGTTGGTGGCGAAGAGCCATCCCATGGTTACGTATGAAGACAGGTCGGTTCCCAGAGTATCCAGCCAGAATCCGGGGAGTGCGCTGGTAACCTGCCAGGTCAGTTCAGTGGAACCGGAGAGAAGCGCCCCGGCAGGACTGAAGGTAAGAGATCCCGTTCCGCTCACGAGTTCAAATACCGCTACCTGGGTACCGTCGGTGAACATTGCCACGTTATCGTCATCGGAACCGAGGGTTGGACCAAAGGCAAGGGGTTTATTGCTTGCCACTTCAGCGCCGGATTCGGCGTAAAGGGGCAGAGTGCCTGTAGAATAGTTGTAGTTATAGGTGATTCTCCCGGTTATCGGATCAATCGCGACACCTGCTATCGTACCCCCAAGGTCCTCCCACCGGCCGGTAATTTCATACCCGGTGAAGAAAGGCTCAAACGGAAAATTAAGACCCTCCGTGTCGGAGGTGGTCAGAAATTGGGTGATATACATATCACCAATGTCCGAAAAGGTTGATCCCACTACCGGTGCGCCGCCGCCATTGATAGATGTGGAAGTCGTTTCCGCATAGAACTGCATCTGATCAAATGCACCGGTGACGCCGTCATGGGAGCCCGTTATTCCCGCCGGTGCGAGACTGAGCTTGATTGGCATGGCAAAACCAATCGAAGCGCCAAGTAACATCCCCAGGGCCAATGTTGCTGCTAGTAATGCTTTCATGGTTATTTACCTCCTTTTTCTTTGATGCGCTTAAGCATCTTGTTATATTTTTTCAGTGTCGATTCATTATTTGCAATTGCCGGGCCAATCATATTGTTTCACAATATCAGTAACTTAAGCGTTTTGATTCAGTTGCACGAGATAAACATGTAAAGGCTGCCGACACGCAATCCGGTTTTTTTACAGATTGACCTGCCTGGTCCCGGTTTTCGTGGCGCGGACGAAATCAGTAAGACTTCCGAACGTACTAGTATCATGTAACATTTAAAACCAACCCCCCTCAGTCCCCCCTTATCAGGGGGGAAGCCTTGAGCCTCCCCTGATAAGGGGAGGTTTGGAGGGGTTATAAACGTTACAGAGTACTATTCATAAACGGTGTTCAGACGGTCTTAAAAGGAGATTGGCGCGGAGTTTGACATCAGTGTCCGATTCCGCTTTTAAGTGGTTGTAATTTAAGAGTTAGTCACCATCCGGAAGCGAGTTGAGCAGGAATGACTTGGGGGGGGGGGTGAATTTCGAAGAGGGAAAATGTGGTATTGAAGTAAAGACCTCTATGAATAGCTCAGGAAAAGATGATTATTAATAGCATTTATCCATTCATGGGTAATAGTCGCTACTGTCCGTCACATAACGCCAAACCTCCGGACGTTCCCTTTGGACCCTTTCCAGCAAACTATCCACGGAGGCGTGGCAAGGTTGCCGTAGACCATGATATTCAACAAGCGGACCGAAGGTCTGAAAATGAATGCCGAAACGGGCCAGAAGCCTCAGGAGTGACGGCTCCATGACCGCAAGCCAATCGGTTATTCCATGTTGGCGGCTCATTTGCAGCGTTGCCTTCATCAGTCCGAGTGTGAGGGAAGGAAGCGTTGATGGGAAATCCCGCGTTGATTTTCTTCTGCGACGGCCGGGAAAGGAGGAATCGGGTGGGGAAGAAAGGACACCACGGTTGCGTGATACCGCGAAACGGGAAATTTCAGCGGTTGTTTTCATTCTGGCAAATAACCCGTCATTGAGGAACGGATGTCGGCATACCTGTTGGATGGGAAAACTGGACTCGAGACAATCTTTGTCGGCCAACACCAGCCGAACGGTTCCGGCAGCCGCTCCGGTGGCCCGATTCACCAGAAGACCGTGAACGGAATGTCCGTCAAATGAATCAGTCTCTCGATGGCCCGGATAATCAGCCGGATCTTCATAGCCTCTTTCAAGGCAGTATACCTGGAAGCGAAATCGATAAACCTTTTCACGGAGGGCCGGAGTATCGGCGGATAAGACATTGAACCAGCCGCCATCGTCATAGGCCGGCGGAATGGATGAAGCCCTATGGAACGCTGAACTTTTCCGGATCGATGAACAAGTTGAAATCATGAAGATCTCTCCTCCTGTCGCGAGAGTAACCCGCAACCAGAACTAAAAAAGCCGGGCGCGTGAATATCATTCAGATAGTTCGGCGTCCCGGCTGTCTCAGTGAGACCCTCTGGGCTTTCCGTCCTGCCCTTGCGGACAGTTTAGTATTTTCGTATATCTTAACGGCTCAGCGATAAGCAATTTTTGCCTGGAAACTAGTATCAGATATGTATCGTCAAAGCAAGTGTTTTCAGCTCAAGCCGCAATGAAAACGTTGAAAACTGTTTTTCCGTGCAAAAATACGGAATTCCCAGCGAAGCCGGCAATTAACTGAAAAAACCGGATTATCGGGATTATTCCTGAACAAATTAAGTATCCATGCATGGATGACCGAATCTGGTATATTTACCGACATAACCTCCAATTACCATGTTTCAGGTTTTTATATCGTCTGACACTATTTTGTGTATTGACAAGGCGGAATGTGAACCTTAAGATTTTAATCCTCTTTAATCACAAACTCGACATATGGGGCTCCGGACAATGACACGTTTTTTCTTCAGAAAGATTCCCAAGGATGACCCCGTAATTTACGATGTCTATCGTCTACGCTACAAGGTTTATTGTGAAGAGTGGGGGTTTGAGATGCCGGAAGACCACCCCGGAAAACTGGAGACGGACGAATACGACCAGCATTCCATACATCTGGGCGCGTTCTCCCAGGAAGATGGCAATCTCATAGGGACCATCAGGCTTATCCTTAATTCAGAGCTCGGCTTCCCCATCGATCGCCACTGTAAATTCGACACGGACATCTCTTCGCTGGACAGGAACAGAATAGCCGAAATATCACGGCTCGCGGTGAGCAAGGAGTACCGGAAACGCGCCGTGGACAAGCTTATTTACAATAACGGCGAACCGGATTTACTCCACGAAAAGGAATCATGTGACATCCAGGAAAAACGCAAGCAGGAATTTTTCATCATCATGGGTCTTTACATCTGTATGTACATGGAAAGCTCGAAGATGGGGCTCACACACTGGTTTGCCGTCATGGCCAACGGCCTGAGCATACTGCTGAAGAGAATGAAGATCCAGTTCACACCTATCGGGCCCGAAGTCGAATATCATGGACGCCGAATACCTTACATCGGCGCGATTGACGATATCGTTCGCAAAGTCGCCGCTGAGCAGCCAGAGGCATTTCAGTCATACAAAAGGTCCATTGTCGGTGGGCAATAAAAAAAGCCGGGTGGTTTCTGTGTCAAAGTTACCAACGGCCGATTATCCGCTTTTCCGATTCCGCAACTGAACATTCCCAATGCATATTCCTACCAGAAATACCACTTTCCAGTCACGAGCACGTATAGTCCCAGCGCCAGATTGGTAATACCATGGGCGAATATGCAGGCAGTCAGGCTCCTGGTGAAATAAAGCAGCAGATTGTAAGTCAGACCGGCGATTATCCCCGCAAGAAAAAGATTGTGTTCAAGCCCGAAAAGGACCGCTGTTACGAGAAATGAAGTCCAGGTAAAATGGCCTATTGCTACTTTACTGTAATCATTTGATATTACATACCGTATCAGGAACGACCGCCAGAAAAGCTCTTCCATGATCGGGACAACCAGGGCAGCCCCCGCAAGGCGGGAAATGGTCAGCAGCAGTCTCAAGGTTCCATTGCGCACAACATTCGGGTCAAATCCCTGAAGCGTGCCCATTACGGCAGCGGGGAAGTCCAGGTTAATCCACATCACGAATACCGCGATGCCCGCAATGAAAGCCGCCGGGAAGACATGCCTTCCATTCAGGTCTTTGACCCGTATCTCCGTGTAGCTTTTCCGGAAAAGGAAAAGAATCAGAGCCACGGACAGCGCCTTTACGGGATACAGACTCATCAACAAATCTTCAGGGATAGCGGTGTATCCCTTGGCATTCAGATAGCGCAGTCCCTGTTCCACCGCGAGAAAGGCCATATAGGCCGCAAAGGGCGCTATCCTGAAAAAAGCTGAAGATGCCATTTAAACCTTGCCTCCAATTAATGATCATCTGGTTTCATTAAACCATACATTCGGTTTGCCGTGTCAAGTTTCTCGACACATACAGGCGCATTTGACCTTCCATTTCTCTCCGTATACCACAACCGCACTGATTAGTGGATGTATTATATTGGCATTGTTACTGCAATCTAGTTTCTCCAGCAAAGGATAACTTCCAAATTGTCCGGAAACGAGCGGCGCCATGCAAGCAATGATAAAACCTCCAGAATCATCCGTAATCACAGATGAAACGATTTCTCTTCACAAGGATCTCACTGACATTATCCTTGGAACAGACGACATCAGCGCAATAGCCAACATGGTTCTGGATATTGTCGTCCGCTACACTAATGCCGGAAAATGTTCCCTGATGCTGCTTAACGCCAGGCGGGAGTTGTCCATAATAGCGTCCCGAGGCATAAACAGGGAGATATCACGCGCTTTCAAGTCCAGGATTGGCGAAGGAGTCGCCGGAACGGTGATAGGTCAGGTTGCACCTGTATTTGTGGAGGATATCGAAAAAGATGAGAAGTTCAGGAATATCAGACGAGGGTATTACCTTACGAAATCCTTCATTTCCTGCCCTGTCGCGGGCAACGGCAAGATGCTTGGCGTACTCAATGCCAGCGACCGGAAGGACTTTCCACGTTTTGATGAGCATCAATTCGACCTGATGCGCATAATTGCCCGCCAGACAGCGGTTGCTCTGGAAAACGCCTTTCTTGTGGCGCGATTTCGCGAAAAGACAGCGGAACTGGAGGAAATGAACAGGAAGCTCATCGAATCCGACCTCCACAAAACGGAATTCCTGAGCAGAATCTCCCACGAACTGCGAACCCCCCTCAATTCCATCAAGGGCTCCGTATATTACCTCAACAGTTCGGTACGCCTCTCCGACAGTGAACGAAGGGAGTTTTATTCCATCATTTCCAAGGAAACAGACAAGCTGACATCGATTGTCGAAAACCAGATCGATTTTCTGGCCTTCGAAGACGAACTGAGAACCATCAGGAAGTCGATAATAAGCCTGGAGGAAATTCTGCGAGAGGTGACCTGCTCGAGGGAACTGTCCGAAAGGATCGACAGGGCTGGATTGACTCTTCATGTCATCCTGGAAACGGGAATTCCTGAAATTGTGGGAGACAAAAGCAAACTATGCCAGATGTTCATCAATCTGATTGAATGTCTCCTTCCCTCATTGAAGGAAGGAGACGAAATAAGCATAACCGTCGGAGGAAACGATTTTGTAATGGTCGGGATACGCTTGAGCCGCGAGATTGCAAGGGAAACCCTTGATACCTTTGTCCAGACGAACCATCCGTTCCAGAAAACAGGGAGCGAGGAAGGCGTAAAGATGTACCTGGCCAGAAAAACCGCCGACAGCCACGGTTGGGAAATGAAAATGGACAACAAAAGAGACGCCTTCATGATCTCCATAAAAATTCCCAAAAGCCGACGTCAGAAGATAGAAACAGCGGTAGGCAAAAGCATCGACCTGTTCCTGGAATTTATCGCTGAAATGATGGGATTGAGCACCTGCTCCATCATGCTCCGCGACGAGGTGAGCGGTGAAATGAAGATTCAGAGCGCCCTGGGGCTTGACAAGAACATCGTAAGGTGCACGCGAATCCGACCAGGGGATCAGATAAGCGGATGGGTTGCCCTGGAAGGGAAACCCGTGCTGGTGGAAAACATTGAATCGGACGAGCGTTTCGCCAGAAAAAGCATTCCCCAGTACAACACAAAATCCCTGATCTCCATACCGCTCCGTGTAAACGACAGGGTATTGGGCGTTCTGAATCTCAATAACAAAAAAACCGCGGAACCCTTTACTCAACAGGACCTTTCCATTGCCGCCGCTCTCGGCGCCAGACTGACGAATCTCATTGAAAAGCTCAAAGATGATGAAAGATGGGAAAACGGATTTCGTGAATTCACCGCGTCTTTTGACAAACTTCTTACCGCCGGAAGGAAATACAATAAAAAAGGGAGCCTCTTCCGTAATCTGACTAGAAGGATCATGGATGCAATGGAAGCAACCGATGAGGATAAAGATCTGGCTCTCTATGTATCAATGGTCTACGATCTGGGACTGATGCTCATGGATGAAGAGGTGCTGCACAAGAAAAAACTTGAAGCATCGGAATTCGCGTCTCTCAAGGTCCACCCGTTCACCACCGTGGAGCTTTTGAGCGGCATAGAGTCCTCTCCGGAAGTAAAGCAGGCGATTCTCCATCACCACGAGAAATATGACGGAACTGGGTATCCAGACGCGCTCTCCGGAGATTCCATACCTCTTATTTCCAGGGTAATCGCGGTAGTGGACGCTTACTGCGCCATGGTTTCCAAGAGACCCTACCGGAACGAAATGAGCGGTTCCGAAGCGCTGGAAGTTATCAGGAACTCTTCCGGAACCTGCTACGATCCGAAGGTGGTAAAAGCGCTGGAACAAGCGCTGATGCAAATCTAGGGTTCCAGGGGTCGAGGATTCAAGGGGTCGAGGGGAAGCCAATTACATGACCCTTGAACCCTGGAACCCTGGAACCCTCGACCCCTCGAACCCTGGAACCCTCGACCCCTTGAATCCTCGACCCCTTGACCCCTCGCCCCCTTTCTATCCCGCTCCTATGCCATGCTTCTTCATCAGGTCGTAAATTGTGGGCCTGCTTACTCCTAACGCTTCCGACGCTTTGGCTATATTTCCCCCCATCTCCCGCAGGACTGATACGATAAGATCCTGCTCTACACGGTCGCGGGCATCCTTGAGTGTCAGCCTTCCTCCAGGCTGCCCGGCATCGGACGCCACTTTGCGTTCAAAACCGAGATCCGACGGTTCCAATAACGGCGAATCCGCCATTATGACCGCCCGCTGTACACGGTTTTCCAGCTCCCTCACGTTACCCGGCCACTCATAGGACTGTAAACGCCTTAACGCCTCCGTGCTGAACCCCTTTATCTTCCGGTTCAGCCCCTCTCCGAATCTTCGCAGAAACAGGTTGGCCAGAAGGAGGATATCCTCGCCCCTTTCCCGCAATGGAGGAAGATGTATGTTTATAACCGCGATCCTGTAATACAGGTCCTCCCGGAAGCTCCCCTCCCTGATGGCCTTCTCAATATCCACATTGGTAGCGGAAATCACCCGCGCATCAACGGTGATGTCTTCCCTGCCGCCAACCCTCTGTATTACTTTCTCCTGAAGGAAGCGAAGTAGCTTTACCTGGAGTCCCGCCGGAAGTTCCCCTATTTCATCAAGAAAAAGGGTTCCGGTATGGGCATATTCAAACTTGCCCTGGTTTCTCGCATGGGCGCCGGTGAAGGACCCTTTTTCATGACCGAAAAGTTCGGATTCAAGGAGGTTTTCCGGTATGGCGCCGCAATTTATGGGTATAAAAGGATGGTTCTTCCGCATGCTCATGCTATGAATGGCCTTGGCCACCAGTTCCTTGCCGGTGCCGCTCTCACCCGTGACGAATACGGGAACATCCGAGGAGGCGACCTTTCTGATGGTAGCGAAAACCTGCTCCATGAGAGGGCACTGTCCGAGAATATTGCCAAACTGGGTGGTATTTTCCTCAACGGCCACCTGCAGACGCCGGTTTTCTTCCTCCAGCGCCCGGATGTGGAAAGCCCTCCCCAGCGCCACCTTCAACTCTCCGATGTCTATGGGCTTCCGATAAAAGTCGTATGCGCCGGTCCTGACCGCGCGCAAGGCGCTTTCATGCTCATCGTTCCCGGTTATCACGATAACCTTCGTGGTCGGCTCCATGCGGAGAATCTCCTCAAGGCAACGGAAGCCCTCCGTAGTACCGTCGGCATCGGGAGGCAATCCCAGGTCGAGGGTCACCACGCCCGGCCTGTTCTTGCGGAAAGACGCGAGCCCTTCTTCCACATCAGCGGCGAGAGACACCTCATATTCCTTGCCGAGACCCCATTTCATCTGTTTCCTGATATCTTCGCCATCATCTATTATCAGCAGTTTATCCATGTATACCTCTTTAAAGACATAGGGTTCGAGGGGGCAAGGGGTCTAGGGGAAAAACAAAAAACCTTCGTAACTATTAAGCATATAGAATTTTCCGTCATTCTCGAGGCTGTAATCGGGAATCCAGAAGGGTTTTCATTTGAAAACCATGGGCGCCCGACAAATGCGCCCGGGCATGACGGACGCTTTGTTGACTGTTTTTTGCGCTGAATAGTTACAAACCTTAAACACTGGACACCTCGACCCCTAGACCCCTTGAACCCTTGCACCCCTGCCCCTTTGCCCCCTCGAACCCTTACTCATTGTATTTCGGAAGGCGGACAGTAAACACGGCGCCGACGCCAACCTCGCTCCTGGCCTCGATGATTCCGCCATAGGCCTCTACCGTCTGTTTGCACTGGTACAACCCGATGCCAAGCCCCTTTTTCTTTGTCGTACGGAACGGCCTGAACAACTCCCGCGTCATGAATTCATCCGTCATGCCGCACCCGCTGTCTTCCACCCTGACAAAGACCATGGTGTCCTCGGAACCCGTCGAGACCCGCACCAGGCCCCTCTCCCCGGTCGCCTCCAGCGCATTCAGCAGAAGATTACGGATGACGTTTCCGATCTGCTCGGCATTGACCATGGAAACCGCCGGCATACCTTCAAGAACAACCTCCGGCTGTTTTCTGGATCTGCCGATTTCAGCCGCGACCTCGGCCGCCAGCAAGTGGATATCCACCGGCGCGGTTGAAGGCAAACCTCCTTCAGGCACCATCTTCAGTCGCTGGGTGAGATTGTTCATGCGCGTCAGGGTGTTTCTGATGGTGTCGAGCATGTCGCGCTGGAACTCTGGATCATCCATATAATCCTTGGCGTTTTCCAGGAGCATGGAAAGGCTTGAGGTCAGATTCTTCAGGTCATGCACGACAAATGAAGAGACCTTTGCCACCGCCGCGATCTCTCTCGTTTCGGCAAGTTCGTCGGCAAGGGAAAAATTATCGATGGAGAGAAGGGATTGTCGGGCAAAGGTCTTCATCAAATCATAGTCCTCAAAGATATACTCATCAACGGCCAACTGCTCACCCATGGCAACGAGCCCTCTTACTGCTTCCTTGCTTCGCAGCGGGGCAATCAGTCGCGCCTCCATCCTGTCGATAAAGGCCTTTTCAGTATCCGTTGGCTCGTATTCCACATGGGCCGTATTGAATATCCTTCCCTTTTCCATGAAGTAGACGACAAGAGGCGTGTCCGAGGGGAGTTCCGCATTTATGTCGGGGACCCCCTGCCGGGCGACCTGAACAAATCTCTTTCCGCCGCTGTCCAGCAGATAAAGGGAACAGCCCTTCAGGCCGAAGGTCTCCCGGTAGGTGGCAAGGACCGCTGAAGTGACCTCGTCCAGGCTTCTGCATGAGGCAAGCCGTCCGGTAAATCCTAGCCACTGTTCGCGGTAGTCGTGCTTGTGGGGATAGAAGTGCTTGTTGATGAGCACCTTCACCCGTCTTCGCAACTGTTCCGAAAACAGGACCAGAAATACCGCGATACCGGTAACAAAGGCAATGAAGATAACGAGATTTCTGCTGAAGGAAACCCCGAGATAACGCATCCCCTCACCCATCACCCCCAGAAACAGGAGATACATTCCCACAAGCAGCAGGGTAAGGGAACGATAGAAGATATAGCGGGAAACCACTATGGAGACGCCATTGCCCCGGAAAAGCTTCGAATAGCCGAGAAGAATGGACGAAACTATGAAGACACCCGAACGCACCGACACCAGGTTCATGTTAATGGTCCGGTAGAGCAGACCCTGGCTGAAATAGAATACCAGCACGGTAAGGATCGCGGCAAAGCCTATGACCTCGAACTTGATGCTGTAGCGCTCCCTTCCGGACGTGGCTGAAAAAGTGGCCTCCAGATTCATCAAGGCGAGGACGCAATATAGGAGAATCCCCATATGAAACCAGTAACCAACACCGCCCAGAAAGAGCATCCTCTCGGCATGAAGATCGGGAGCATAGAAAAAGGAATTTTCCGGAAACAGGAGCAGGGACAAGGGAAAGGCGGCGGACAGGGCCAGCATGACCTTCCAGAATGGCGTTATCGGCCGCTCAAGGTAGTTTCTGGCGAATGTCAGGCTGTAAAAAAGCAGGATGGAAGGCAGGAGTGATGAAGGGAAGATGAGGAGCCTTGAGACGCCCGCCGGTCCGCTCCACCCCATGAGAAGAAGGCGGTCTACCACTTCAATCGCCGCCAGAACAAGGGCGGATGCAGCCATAGCCAGTCCCGCCAGGGATCTCCGACGGATCACGACAAGGACCGCTAGGGAGAGGAGTAAAATCGCGGATATGGCTGAAAGGATTATCTCATACATTAAAAATCGGCTCCGTTCCGTTGTGATTCATCGTAAAGTTTACACGCCCAGGCGATAATGTCCCTCCTTCTCTTCTCAAATGAATCCGGAGGCCAGTCGCCGTAGACAAATCCTTCCGCCCCGGGAGCGCGGGGGTATGCGCGCTTCAGTTCCAGAAGCCGTTGTTCAATATTGCCAGCCTGGCTGCCCTTCCGCTTCTTTAGCGAGGCAATAAGCCGTTCAAGCTGGTAAATGTATCGATAGTCATTGATACCCTCCCGCACAGCCTCCCACACGGGAGTGGACAGGATACCTTCCCTCCCGGGATACGTCACCATGATTTCCGGACCGTCCAGAACGGTAAACGGGTTCCCGTTGCTCCCCTGGCTCATCTGGTAGGTCCAGGGCGCCACGCCCTTCACGCCCCATCTCCAGGCGCCGAAACCGAATACATAGCGGGTCCGGCAGAGATTCCGTCCTTCCAGGGCCTCATTGGGGTATACCCACCACTGGTTTCCCATGGAGCGAAGGCGGGATGCCTCTGCTTCGCTCTCCGGCGGAAGGGTGCACATCACCGCCGCCTCGGGCCATGCTCGGGTGATAAGGGTGCGGAAGCCCATCTCCCGTGCTACGGCATGGAGCCTTTTCGCCGCGGCAACCCTTGCCCGGTCTTCACGATCGGGCTCATCCACCAGTTGCACCAGCAGCCTTTCCCTCGGGACGCCGGTCTCCCTGGCCATGTGTTGAAAGCGGCGCAGGAGATAGCGCAGCCGCTGTTCCACAACGGCTTCATCATAAAGGAGAATGCTTCCGGGATGCAAAGTTTTCGCGGTGTGTAGAAGATGGCCCAGATACCAGCAAAATGGACCGGGAAACCCCGTTTTCCGGTAATTTACCAGGGATTCCCTGAGGCTTTCCAGGGAAGGCTTCCCGTGTTCAGCAGGGGCGTAGACGAAACGGGAATGTGGATACACCATGGTCATGCCGTGTTCCCGCATGTCCCGGTAGATCTCAGCGCCCCTGCGGGCAAGAATCTTTCGTTCCCGGTCCGTCCAGCCTCCCGAATCCAGCTCGTAAAAGGCATAGTCCATCATCATGCCGTACTGGATATCCGTATCGGCCAGTGTGAGCGGAAGAACGGTAACACGAAGGGGAATCTCCGTCCGGCGGCTCCGTTCAGGCGTAACGGTTATCACCGTGGCATACTCTCCCGGCAACATGTCAGCTGCTGAGCGCAATGTCAGCCAGAAGGAAATGGTCTCTCCCTCTTTAAGAACCGGCGGGTCTGGTTCCAGTATCCGGGGTGCCAGGCGGTAAGAAATGGGCCCTTCGGGTTTGCCCCCGTCGGCAATCCGGGTCAGCAGACCGGCCGAAGACACCTTCACCGATAATTTTCCGGCAATACCATTTCCGGCGCGAAACGGCGAAACCGTAACACGCACCCTACCCGTATCCGTAATCGCCCGCATGGAAAAGGCAAGCGGCTTCACCTCGTTTCTGGAGACGACGGCGTCTATTTCCGACAGTGCTTTGCCATCCCTCGTTGGGTCGGATGCAAGGGCATCATCCAGAGGCCCGTTACTGAAGAGCGCGTAGCCCCTGTCAAGGTCTTCGGCCGAAGGATTCCACGCTCGCTTGTGCCCGGCGCCGGGAACGGAACGGTAAACCACCGGAGGACATCTGTGTCCCCTGCCTCGGAAGGTCCTGCACAACTGATCCCTGGGTAGCGTTATTCCGGACTCGGAAAGGATACGGCCATGGCCATCCATAAGCATGACCCTTATCCTGTAGATACCATCGGGAATGGAATACGGCGTCTCCCGGGACACGGACGGCGAGCGGGTTCCGGGAAGGTCAAACTCCAGGCTTCCGGCCGGACCGTCAAGGGAAAGAAGCGACGCCCTGGCCATAAGGACATCGTTGTGAAACAATTCACCGTGGACTTCAAGTTTTTCCATCCGGGAAACTTCCTGCCGGACCCGGAAACCGGCGATAACCCTCGAACGTATCTCCGGAGATTCAAGCCAGACGATGCCGTCCCTGACCAGCCAGGATACAAGTTCAACGCCCCTCTCCCGCTCCCGGCAGGAAAAGAGCGCGAAAACACCCAGCAACACCGTAAGAAGCACCGCTGCTTGAGTGATTCTCCTCATCTTCATTATGCAGCTCCACCACAATCTCAGGCGCCGCCCCGACGGCCAGGCTTCCTTTCCAAAATAACACGATCCGCCAGTTCCTTGCCACCCTCGGTGACCGTGATACGCACTGAAGGGCTCTTCTTCCGGAACAGGAGCTTGTAAATTCGCTCTCTTCCTTTCAGCTCCAGCGAGACAGAGCTTTCATTCTCCGCCATCTTCACGTTTTCCCGAAGGATCCTCCTGCTTGCGGAGAGGGTCGAGGTTTCGCACGGGATCATGACGTGCAGAAAAATGGTGTCCCCGGACATCCGCGGAGGCTCCACTTCCATGCGCCAGTTGCCGTGCTGCATGGTATAAGGGCCGGCATTGGCGACCGACTCGCCGTACATCTGCCACTGCTTGTATTCCGCGTCAAGGAACTCGAAGGAGTTCTTGTTGGCGTGCCCGCTGCGCAGCACGACGCTTCCTTCCGGAAGCCGGGGAATGGAGTAACGGTAATCCATCAGCGTAATGGAACCGCTTTCAGGATGAACACCCTTTATCTTTCCCCAACCCCTGTAATAGGTGTCGTCCACAAGCCAGTTGGGATGTCCCCTTAACCCCTCGGAAAAGGGCCGGTCCGTTTCGCCGAGATAGACGAAATCTCCGGGCGAGAAGCCAGAAACATCCCTGAGCCATATGGTATTCCCTCCATTATAGGGGAGGGCCAACCGGGTCTTCACGCTTCCCCTGGCATCCCCTCCCCCAGCAATCCTGGTGACTGAATGAGCCGGAAGAAGGGTCCTGAGGGCAAGCCTGCCGTCCGAGGGGCCGAAGTTCCAGCCGGGGATCGTTATTATTCCGGCGTCACGCGCCTCTGAAATGCCGCCGCTCCGATTGCCCCCAAGCATCACCCCCCCGGGCTTTCCGGGGATAGAGCCGCTGTTTCGTACGATCCCGGAAAAGCTTTCCCGGCCTTCATGCTCCGGGCGGTAAACGGAATGGAGAAGCCAGCGCTTGGGATAGTCCGCCCTGGTGGACACCACATGGTCAAAAACCACGATGATGTCATCGGGCCGCAGAAAAACCACGTCCCTGGTGACAAGGGATACTTTTGCAGCCTGACCGTCCGAGACAACCCGGCTTGAGTTGTAGGATCTGGTGATATCCGCGCTTGCGTAGTCGAAGACTCCCGGAACGCTTTCAAAGGCCCTGATACCCCCCAGGAAAGGTTCGGCGTCCCCCAGATCCGCGACCTTTTTCGGCGGATCGGCCCACCTCTGCCCCCCGTCATTGGCATACCCTTTCCAGACGGGATCCGTCTTTTCCGCATCCAGGGACTCACCGGGAGGAATAGTTGCCCCGGTGTTCGGTTTCCTCGTATTGTCCGCTGTCAATGGCCAGCCACCCCTTCTTGTATATCTGGAAGCTGCCCTGGTCACGATGGTCGTGGACCAGAGGATAGGAGGAGGCCTTGAACCAGAGGAGGGCCGCAGCCGGGTCGTCCCAGGAACTTCTCATGACCGTGATGCCGCTCCCCGAGGGTCTGCCTTCGGGAAAATCAGGCTCTCCGCCCTCCCCGGAGGGAAGCATGCCGAAGTGATACGCAAGGGGAAGCCCGGCCTGAGAGGGCGCCGCGGCCGCCATCGTACCGTCACGGAAAATGATGTCCCACACCAGGGAAGCACCGGGGGACAGCCACTTCTTCGTGGAAAAGGGGCCGCCGAAAGGTGTTATTTCCAGGTCTCCCTGATACTGGATCATCCAGCCGAACACAGCCGCCAGATCCAGCCTGCCAGTCCTTACCGCGATACCCTGCGCCTGGGCGATATTGATGAAGGTCTCCGGCGCGGAAACTGGGGTGAAGCCATTGTAGCGGTAATCTCCGAAGCGGACCAGGCCGCCGGGCCTGTCGCCGCGGCCGCTGGCGTTGTCATAGCGCACGTGGGTGGCATATGGGAGCATCTGATAGAGCCAGAACAGCGAAAAGCCGTTTATGGCGGACGTGTTGGCGCCGACGTCCTCCCTGCCGGCGGTAACCCAGGCATCCAAGGCCCAGAGCTTTCCGGGATAAGGGGATTCTCCGTACATGGTTCCGGCCGGATATCCGCCCCTGGCGCAGGTCGCTTCCAGGATGGGCAGGGTGAGATCCCTCCACCAGGAGACAAAGAAATCGCAGTACTGCCTCGCCTTTTTATCGGCGGCCTCGGCCGCGGAGGTGTCATCGGGAAACATCATCCTGCCGTCACCGTAAAATGCCAGACCGTAGAATCCATACATCTCGCGGGTTTCGCGAAAACGGCCGCCGATGGCCTTCTTCAGACCGGAACGCATCCGGTCCGCCACTGAGGTATGTTTTCCGAACACAACCGCTCTCTGTTCCGGGGTCATGGCATGGAAAAGCCAGTCATAGCAGGCGATGTAATAGGGCGTGTATTTCCTGAAATAGCCCAGGTCGCCGGGAGGTTCCAGTTTTAACAGCAATTCCGCGCCCATACGGCCGTAATCCTGGATAGAACGTCTGGAGTAATCGAACCCGGACACCTCGCCGACAGCGTACAGAAAGGCAAGGCACAGGCAGTCGGAAATACCCGGCTTGCCCTTCCCCGGAGCATAGGAGTCACCGAATTCCTTGAGTTTCGCGTAATAGCGGTTCTGGGCGTTCCCCCGGTCCGCGCAACGGACGCGTATCCCGGAAATCCTTTCGGCGGTGAGAAAGATTCTCGGATGCCCTTCAGCGATTACGTAAAGAGGGTCTGGCGAACCTTCGGATGAGAGGCCGCACGCGGGGGTCAGCATGAACAGCAGCGCCAGAAAAAAGATTTTCAGCATGGCCGCGGCCCTCCCGTCCTTATTCATGCCATGAGCGATTCAACTATCATCTTTTCCAAGTTCAGGGACTCTTCGAGGGGGACATCGATGTTGTAGTCGTCCTTGTACACGAAGCTCGGTTTCTCCCTGTAGGCATAGTGGTGCCAGACCGGGGAAAACTCGGTGATATAATACTTGCCGCCGCTGGGAATGATGTCGATGTTGAGCCAGGTGGCCCGCAGATCCCTGGCAAGCCTTTCCGAAACAGCCAGCACTTCCCGAGGAACCCGGCTCCACTCCCCGATACCGCCGCCGTCGATGTTCACCTTCCATTGTTCCTGATTTGCCTGAAGCCTCCAGTGGGCCTCAACAACCTTGCCGCCACCGACGACGGTCTTTATGTCGCGATCAAGGGTCAGGTATCTCTGGGCAAGAAGAGGGGGGGAGAGGAATGGATAGGTCATCCTCCTGGCCTTGATGAGATGATAGTAAAATATCCTTTTCGTGAGCATGGACAGGAGATGCCTTGCCCCTCCAGCATTGAAAAGGTCGAGGGTCGACAATCTGAAGAGGGAAAGAAGCTCCTTCCGATTGCAGACCTTGAACACAGAGCCCCCGCCGGCGCCATAGCGGTTTTTCACGACCATGGGAAAACCCAGTTGTTCCTCGGCAAGACGGAGGGAATCCATGGAAAACAGGGGCAGGGTATCAGGAATCGGATAGTCACGGTTTCTCAGGAAGAGGTACTGCCTGTATTTGTCGTTGTAGAACCTGATCACCTTCGGGTCAGGGTAGATCTTCAGGTGGGGATGCTCCCTGCTGAGATGGATCAGGTTGTCGTACACATCGTAGAGGGCCAGAGGGTGGTTCGAGCTGTACAGGAAGGACGGGTAGTAGATGACCATATCCGTACCCGAATAGTCATGGTCGACCCACTCCTGGGACTCGAAATCAAGGACCGTACACTCGATCCCATAATTCGCCAACATCTCCCGGAACGCCGTGAAACGCTCTTTTGACCTGAAAAGTACGGCTTTCATGCTCTTTTATCCCCTCGCTCTTTCGTTATCGCGTCCCCGTTTGCTCCCCGGCGCTTTCCAGGGCCAAACGGTACGCGTCCTTCTGCAACTCGTTAATGATGCTCCAGTCATAGGTTTCCGCCAGCTTCCGGGCGTTCTCCGCCATAGACCGTCTCGCTTGCTCATCGCCCAGCAGCGTCTCTATCCGCTCCACGAATTCCAGGGGGGTGTCGGCAATGGCGATGTTCTCGCCATCCGTGACCGCAAGGCCCTCGCACCCAACCGTGGTGGAAATGATCACCTTACCCATGGCCATGGCGTCCAGGATCTTGAGGCGCGTTCCGCTGCCGATGCGGATGGGGACAATCACCACGGCCGCCTCATCCACGTAGGGGCGGATATCGTCCACAAACCCGGTTGCTTTCAAACGGGGATTGCAGCGAGCGGCCTCGGTAATCTCGGCGGGCGGAGAGGTGCCCACAAAGGAAACCGACACATCGGGCCGCCGCTCCCGCAGAACCGGATAGATATCGTTCCAGAAATACAGAACCGCGTCCCTGTTGGTATGCACATCCATGTGGCCGAACCAGAGCACGGTATTGGGCGTGACCGGCTTCCCGGAGGGTTTGAAGGAGGACGTATCCGTGCCGTTGGGCACCACCACCATGGGTTTTGCCACTCCCATGCCGCGCAAAAGCTCCCTGTCGGTTTCGGAGACCGTCACGCAGCAGTTAAATCTGTTCATGGCGTCTCTCTCGAAGGCGCGCAGCTTCAGCCACTGATAACCAAGGAACAGCTTTTTCAGGGGATTGCTCTCCGTTTCGAACCAGCGGCGCAACCGGACCGATTCCACGTTATGGTTCACGAGGATTTTCGGCAGGTTTGGAAATTCATCGAGATAGACGGCCAGCGGCAGCAGGTCCACGTGTACCAGGTCGATCCGTTCATGGGCCAGTATATCCCTGATCTTCTTCCTCATCTCCGGCGAGTCGTACTTGTGGGCCACAAAAGGGAGTCTGGAAAAGAGATTGCGGAGCAGCGTCCGGAAAAGGGTCACCCTGGAGATGTCGGCCGGGATATGGAAAGGGTGGACCGCCTTGCAGAAGCTTCGCAGATGGTCCAGGTTTTCCGGCTTCAACTCATGCTCCGGGTGCTGCGCAAAGGTGACGAGGGTCACGTCGTGTTCCCGCGCCGCGCCCTTCAGGATGTGGTAGGTGCGAAGGCTGTGGCCGCTGATGAGCGGATACGGGCTTCTCGTGGAAAGAAAGAGTATGTTCATGACAAGCCTTTTCTGTCTCTCAGGATTTCGTGATACAGGGCAAGATATCCGTCTGCCATCGCCCCGGCGGAAAAATTTTCCCTTACTCTTTCCGATGCCGCTGCGGCCATCATCGACGCGGCAACGGAATCGGACAGGATGCGGACAACCGCGCCGGCAATGGCGTCCCGGTCCGCCGGAGGGATGAGAAGTCCGCTGACATGATCCAGGATCACCGATGGTATGGCCCCAACCCGGGTGGCCACCGTCGGCGTCCCCGACGCCTGGGCCTCCAGGAGGGCCATGGGAAGACCCTCGCTGAGGGAAGGAAAGACAAATACATCCATGACCTCCAGGAGATCCGGGATATCCTTCCGCGAACCGGCGAAGACAACGCGATGGCGAATCCCCAGTTTAACCGCCTCCTCCTCCAGCGCGCCCCTCTCCGGGCCATCGCCCACGATCAGTATAAACGCCGAAGGGAAGCTCCCCAGTACCACCGGCGCCGCCTGCAGGAGAAAGGTCTGACCCTTTTCCCTGGTGAGGGCGCCTACCGTGCCGATCACCCTGGCGGACGCCGGAATGCCAAGGGCATCCCTCAGTTCCGGAACAGCCGGGCGCGCCTCGAACCGTCTCGTGTCTATGCCGTTGTCGATTATTCGCAGTCTCTCTCTCCCAATCCCGGCACGACGGAGTTTGCGGGCAATCTTTTCCGAAACGGCCACCACCCTGTCGGCATGCCCGGCCACATATGCGTCGGCAAGGTTGTAGAAAAACAGCTTCAGGCCCGAACGCCGGCCATGGTTGGTCACCACCCAACCGGGGCGCCCGGCGCCCATGGCGCGCCATGCGTAGTAGTTGCTCTTGTAATTGTGGGAATGAAGGATATCGACTCTTTCATGACGAATCTCACGGGCGATTCCCGCCATTACCGTCCTGTCGAGGTGGCCGGCGCAGGGATAGACCGTCACATTGATACGCCGCCGCCGCGCTTCTTCCGCCAGGTCGGGATTTGGATGGTCCGCATTGACCAGCACGCCGATGGAGACATCGCAACCCCTCTCCCGGCATTGAACGGCAAGCTCCAGGGCAACGTTTTCCGCTCCCAGAAATCCGGAACTGCTTATCAGGTGAAAGATCCGCGGCGGCACGGATCCCCTATCTTGCCCCTTGACAATCACTGTAGAAACCTTGTCAGTTCCGGTATCATGGCGCGGGCGAAATCCTCCATCAACGGATAGGTGGCGTCCTTGCCGTCGGGCATCCGCACATGGATCTGCACCTGAGCGCCGCTGGGACGTCTGAACCCCATCTGCTGCCTCATCATCTCCCAGCGGAACCGGGGATAGTTACCGGTCATAGCCGTTCCGGTTACATAGAAATAATAGATGACCTTGGCAGGCTCTGAACTTCCCAGGAGCAGCTTGTTGACCTCAATCGTCCGGCCTTCCCCCGCCTTGCCCGTAATCCTGAGGGGAATGGAAGAGCGTCCAAGGACCTTCATCCCCACGCCCGTATTGCATGATTCGGGATTATGGAAGCCGATCCTGTTGTCAGGGTAATACACAAGGGAGAGAAAGACATGCTCGCCCAACCTGTTCACATAGTCGCGGCTCAGGATATACTCGGTGTCCAGTATCTCCTTGACCCGCTCATCCACCGGGTATTCCGTTCCCCTCCATCCCCCGGCGGAAAGGGGCAGAGTGGAAAGGTCCAGCGGTACGGTCCCCCTGGAGAGGCGGTTGTCCAGATAAACGAACCCTGATGTCGCCAGCAGCATAAGAAATACAACCAGAAGCCTTTTTTTCATCGGCGGCCCTCCAGAACCCTCATGGAGATAAAAAGCAGGATCATGCTGATTACGAACACGCCCAGGCCGGAGGTGGTGTGAAACCAGTGCTCCGGCGAGGCCCAGTCGCCCCCAAAGCGGTCCGCCACCAGGATCAGGGCACAGACCCTGAGCACATTGGTAAAGATAGCTACGGGAATCGCGATGAGAAAAAGGATTATCTTCCGCGTCATGGTCATGTCCGACATACAGGCAATGAGCGCGCTCAGCGCCATAAGGGAGATGAGGGAGCGGATGCCGCTGCAGGGATCGCCCACGGAAAGGCTTGCATTGGCGAGATTGATAATCGCCCCCTCCCGGTAAAGGGCGACACCCAGAGTCTTCATGGTAAACGCCCCCAGATCAGCCACCAGCATTTTCAGGGGAAAGGAAAAGGCGGAGATTACGCCCATGGGCATGGGAAACATGAAAGCGAGAAACGCCAGGGGGAACGCCGATTTTCTGGTGACCGCCGCTCCGAACAGGTAGAGGGATACGCCGACGGCAAGGAGCAGAATGGAAAAGCCCGAGGTGAAAAAGACGTGGGTCCAGACGCTTCCCACATGAATCAGCAGGGCAACGGCAATCAGAATACCCCCGATTTTCAGGCCGGAGACAGGTAAACGGCGGAGTTCATCCCTTTTACGCCAGATAAGCCAGCCGCTGACGAGAGGCACTAGAAACCCGTGGGAATAATGGGAATCCGGGTTGGTATAACGTTCGTAAAGCCACAGGAAAGTGTCCTGGTATGCGTAGACGAACAATCCCAGGGAAAGCGCCCCCAACAGCAGGACGGTACGGTTCTCCCGCGAAAAAAACTCAGCCGTGTATTCAGCTCTCACCGCCACCTCCGGTTGTCGCGTCCACATTTCTGGACATCATATGTTCATACAACTGTTCATGCTTTCGCACCATCGCCTCAACGGTAAACTCCCTGACGACCCGTTCCCTTCCAGCGTTTCCCATGATCCGCGCCCTTGCGGGATCATTGAGCAGAGAGAGAACCGCTTCCGCCAGGGCGTCGGCGTCGGCCGGCGGCGCCAGGAGCCCGGTAACTCCATCGATCACCAGTTCGGGATTACCGCCGATGCTGGTGGCCACCATCGGTTTTCCAGCCGCCATGGATTCCAGGATGACGTTGGACATACCCTCGCTCGTGGAGCAGAGCACCGAAACGTCCATGGCGGCGAGGATGGCCGGCGCATCGCTCCTGGTTCCGAGAAAAAGGACCTTGTCTCTGACGCCCTTTCGCGACGCCGTTTCCTCGAAACGGCGCCTGAGGGGACCGTCTCCCACCAGAATAAATACCGTATCAGGGGCCTGCGCCAGAATGAGTCCTGCCGCAGCCAGAAAGAAATCATGACCCTTTATCTCGAAGTTCATGTTGGCAATCATCCCCACCAACGGAGCCGTCTCTGAAATGCCCAGGTCACGCCTCGCATCAGCGGGGTTTTTGAGCGTCCGGTAAGGGGAAAAGTCAAGGCCGTTGTAGATGACCTCGATCTTTTCCAGGGGGAGGCTCCCCTCCGCATGGGCATGTTCCGCCACGGCCCGGCACACCGCTATGCACCGGCCGCAGTAGCGGGCGGTTCGGCGAAAGAGCTTGCGGTAGAAGTCACCTCTCTTGAAACCCAGGTCCCGTCGCGAGGTGACCCAGCGGGGAATCCCCGCGAGACGGGATATCAACCACCCCAGGACCTCCGATTTCTCGAAAAAGGTATGGATGATGTCCACTCCTTCCAGGCGCGCCAGGCGGCAGAGCCTGTATAACTGGATGATGCCCGCCGGTCCGTAGAAACGGCGGACCGGGACGTGAAGGAGGGTCGCGGTTCCCGCTGTTCCGGAAGGTATCCCGCTGGTTCCGGATGGCCCCAGTTGTGCGACGATTGCCCGGAACGCCATCGGGTCCAGGGACGAGGCAAGCAGAAAGAGCTGTTTCTCCGCCCCGCCCCGCGACTGGGTCCCCGGCGGCGGAAGGCATGTATCGATGAGATAGAGAATGGTGATCGGCTTGCCTCCCTTGACTTTCTCCGGCTTTCCATGTCGAACTTCTGTCATCAAGTTACTTTTTGCCATAGACAAACACCACATCGCGCGCATAGGCGCGGAAGACATCCTCGGCGCCCATCAGCTCGGCCGGCGCCCCGGAAAACGGGTAAGAAAGCTTGTCGAGCAACGGCAGGTATGCGCCGATCTTGATACCGAAGGCAACCCCCTCAATCTTCGGTTGGCGGATCACCGCGAGCGCGACACCGACCACCGCGCCCCGGGAATTGAAGATCGGCCCCCCGCTGTTGCCGGGATTGATGGGCGCGGTAAGACGGAACTGGTGAGGGGCGTCATGGATCCCCGCGGTTGCGCTCACCTGGCCGGAGACAATGCTAGGGTCCTTGCTCAGGGCCGCGCCCAGAGGATAACCGATGGCGTGCGCCGCCTCTCCGGCCACGACGGCAGACAACCGGTCGATCCGCAAGCCCCTCTCGGAGGAAACGGAAAATCCATCCAGCTTCAGTACGGCAAGGTCCAGCCGCGCGTCTCTCGCAACCGGCTCAGCGGCGTAAACTGCGCCGTCCGGGAATCTGACGGAAATCTTGGCAAACCTTCCGAGCACATGGTTGGCCGTCACAACATAAGCGGAGTTCCAAAGGAGGAAACCGCTCCCGCCCGACCGGAGAAGGTTGTCAATGGCAACCATCCTGGGTTCCTTGCGAAGGTAGGAGGTTGTCTTGCCGCCAGGCGCCTTCACCTTCGCCGGCAGGTCGTCGGAAGATACAAACTGGTTGAAATCCTTCATCACGACCCTTGTGGGAAACCATTCTTTCCAGAGAAATGGCTTGTAGGCGGCCTTACCCGCATACACCCCTCTCTGGGCCAGTGGCGACACATAGAACCACGGCTCTTCGTTACCGAATCCCATGGCGTACTCATCGCCATTGAGGATAACCGCCTTCAGCTTCTCCGACCCGCCGTCGTTGTTCAGGAAGACGGCCAGAAGCGCCTGCCGCCCTCCCCTGCTCCCCTGCCAGATACCTATCAACGGGTCCTCCCTTATCTGGGAGCGGACCGTCTTCACGTACCTGTCGTACAAATCCCTGTCAGTGGCATCGACCGTCGGAGAAGAGGCGCAACCGCCGGAGAACATCAGCAGGCATATTGTAACTAGGCTAAAAAGAAATAGTTTCATTCCATACATCTCATTCACACCTCAACGTGGTCCGGGAGAAATCCTTCAGCCAGATATCGCAGCGGCCCGAACCGGAAATCCGTCAAGAGCCGCTCCAGACGACGCGCGGTCTTGTCCAGGTTCACGTAGTGGCGGAAACGGTAGTCTCTGCGGATCCGCAAGCGGGGCTGCCCTGGGTCCAGTTCCCACGGATGAAGATAGAACACGATCGGCTTTCCTTCACTTGCGATACGACGACACAAGCCGCGAAATATGAAATAGGGAAAGAGGCGGAAATACCCCCCTCCAGCCGCGGGAACATTGAATCGCGAGAACCTGACCGTTGACAGGGGAAGCTCCACGAGACCGTTCCCATGCCGGAAGGGAAAGCGGGAAGCCCTCCTGAAACCGTAGCGGTTATGGAAAGAGGTGGGAAACACGCTGGAATCATAGGTGAATCCCTCCTCGAGGAGCACGTCCAGCGCCCATTCCGTTTCCGGGGTCAGGGAGAAGGAAGGGGCACGATACCCCCGCACGGGCTCGCCGGTGACGGACTCGATGATTTCCTTCGATTTCCCGAGATCGCGGGCAAACTGGACCGCATCCTGTTTATAAATAAGCTCGTGGCCGTATCCATGGCTGGCTATCTCATGTCCCGCGGCAAAAATCTCTTTCACCAGCCCGGCACACCGTTCGGCAATCCAGCCGAGGATGAAGAATGTCGCCTTCGTATCGTATTGTTCCAGGATACGAAGGATGCTCCGGGTATTCTCCACCACCCGCAAGTCGCAGCTTTCCCAGCTATCGGCCGCTATAGCACCTTTAAGGTTCTCCACCTGGAACCAGTCTTCAATGTCAAAGCTGAGGCCGTTGCTGATTTCCATATGAACTACTTTCTCACCGTCTCCCATGTCACCATCTTCTGCCCCTTCAACGTCTTCCAGAAAGCAACCATGGAGGCCGCGTTCACCACGCAGAAATATAGTGGTATGGCAAGGTGACGGAGTTTTATTCCATATCGATCGCCCGCAAGCCCCACAAGGGCCGACAGGTAAAACAACGCCTGAAGTCCGAAGGCGAGGTTGTAGAACCAATGGCCCAAGAGAAATGCGTTGGACACCATCATTATGACGAGAAAGAACGGTATGAGCCAGCGCAGTACCTTGTGGGAAAAAAGCTGAAAGGATACGAACGGGTAGCGCAGCGGATTGAGCAGCGATTTCACATACAGAATGCCGCGCATGGCGCGGGTTATGACCCGGACCCGCATACTGAACTCCTCCACCGGTTTCTCCGTGGTCTCCTCGTAGGCGACCGCCTCGGGCTCGAACACCACCCGGTATCCACTCTCGATGATCTTGAGAGGCTCCACCAGGTCGCTGATGATATCCGGAGGAAGCGGCACGTAGGCCGCGCGCCGAACCGAGTAGATGCAGCCGCAGCAGCCGGTGATGGTGCGGATTCTCGTCTGCATGCTCTTGATGAAATTCTCGTATCTCCAGAAAAGGATGGAGCCTGCGCCGACCGGCGCGCCGGTTGGATTGACGTATTCATAACGCCCGCTGACCGCTCCCACTTCAGGGTCCGCATAGTTCCGCGTCAGCTTCCTGATGGCGTCCTTCTCGTAGACGGTGGTCGCGTCCGAAAAGATTATCACATCTCCCGTAGCCGACCGGACAGCCTCGTTCTGGGTCGCGGTCTTTCCGACCCTTCCCTCCACCCTTTTCAGGATCACCCCGCGGTCAGCGAACTCACCCACAATTTCGTCGGTCCGGTCCGTGGAGCCGTCGGAAGCGACCATCAGCTCCAGCAGGCCCCTGGGATAGTCCAGCTCCAGAACCTCGTTCAGCTTCTTTCGGATATTCTTATCCTCATTATAGGCGGTAATGAGAAAGGTCACCCGGAACTCCACGTCCTTGCGCCGCACCGGCCTCCTGAAAAAAAGCGCCAGACAGGGTATGAGAAGCGTATAGCCCAGATAGGTGTACAGGATGATCAGGAACGAGGACCAGAATACTATTGTCACCATGTTTTACCCGTTTCTTTCCAGGATACGTTGCCTGCGTCTCCGGCCGGAACTCCGTCCGACTCCTTCACTTCGCCATAGTAGAAGGTAAAGCTTGCCGTAATCCCCATGAAAAGCCAGAAAACCGCCATCAGGTTGTAATAAAGCGTCTGGTCGCCGCTGATGCTGCCAGCCAGATGGGCGACGACGCAAAGAAGAAAACCGAGCCCTATCCCCCGACCCATACTGCTTGCCGAGGCGCGGAAGAGTCTGTAGGAATGTCTGAGGAGGGCCAGGATATAGATTATGAAAATGGAAAGGCCAAAAAGGCCCTGCTCCGCCAGTATCTTCATATACAGGCTGTGAGTTATCATCCCTTCCTTGTGGCGGAAGGTATCAAAGCCGATGCCGAACAGCGGCTGCTCCCTGAAATAATCCTTTGCCTTGTCCCACAGCTCCTTCCTTCCCACAGTGTCCAGTTCTACTCCCCCGACATCGACGGCGCTGGACTGCTCTTTTGCTTCACTCACGTTTTCCTGGTCGATGAATGTCATGTCGATCCGCTCCACAACGGAAACAGGCAGCAGGAAACGGTAAAAAAGGACCATTACGACAATCAGGCCGAGTACGCGCCGGTCCTTGAGTATCCCCAGGGCCAGAAAACCGGCCATTACGCTGATATAGGCGGCGCGCGAGTAGGAAAAGAGGATGGGATAGAAATTACATGCGCACACAAAATATATGGCGTACTTGAGCTTTTTCTCTTCTATGTAGTAGGAGATGCCCAGCAGGAGCATGGTAAACATGGCGTAAAAGGCGCCCAGTTCATTGGGGCCAAGGCTGCTGAACGCCCCCTCAATCCTTATGGAATGGGAGTAATGCTCGGTCTTCATCCACCGGAACGTGCTGTAGAAATTGAAGTCCATGGCCAGCAACGACAACAGGATACCCATCAGTACCAGCCTGGCCTTTTTCTCCGTATTCAGGTTGTTGGCGGCAATGAAGTATAACAACGGCAGAATCATGTAATTCTTCCAGGCCATGAGCCGGGTCAGATTCACTTCACCGGGAAGCGACATGTAGGTATAGCCGCGGATGAGATTGAACAGGCTGCCCGCGCACACCATTATGACAATGGCATTGAAAGGCGAACTGATGAAAAGCGGCCGGTTTTCCCTGGCCGCGGCAATAAACCAGCCGATGCAGATGGCAATCAGGAAATAATCCGCGAAATTGTTCCCCCCCGGCAGCTCGGCAATTTTTTTCATTAAAGAGATCACCGGAACCAGCGTCGCGAAGACGGCAATACCCACGTCTACCCGGAAGACGGTGTAGAACATCATGGGAATGGACGATATGTAGAGCGCCAGGGGAAGAAAATATGTCAGCATGGAATCGAGTCTCCGCGGGCATGCAAGGCGTACATGCTATCTAACCCCTGTTTTGCGCATCCTGAACTTGCCTTCCCATATAACAGGGAAACCAAGCCTGGTCATCGCCTTGAACCCCCCATTGACTACACTTACCCTGGTGTATCCCTTCTCCTTCAGCACCCTGGCTGCGCCTAGAGCCGTCCCTTCGGCGGCGCAGTCGCAATAGACCACTATTTCCTTGTCGAAAGGAATCTGAAGGTCCGCTGAAGCGAGGCGAGCCAGATCCTCCGCACCGTCATTGGGAAGATTTATGGCGCCCGCGATATGATACTTGGCGTAGGTTCTGTCGCTCATGGAATCCACAAGGATAATGCCGCCCTTCATGAACTTGTTGTAGGTGGCGCGGGCGCTTATTCTCGGGATATCAGAAAAGCCATCGCCCTGGACGCTCGCTATAGTGGCAAACACGAAGACAGCCGGGAAAATTAAGGCCAGGTAACGCATTGTCGTTCTCCTTTCTGCATAATGTTCACTTCAAAACCCATTGATGGAGGGTTGCCGCTATCAACCAGGCCCCGAAGCTCCATATAAGGACCACTGGCAGAGGCAACTGCTTCCTTAAACACACCAGAGCCACAAGGAAGAAAAGCATGCTGGGAAGAAGACCCCAAAGGGCGCCTTTGGCGAATTTCCGCATTATCTCCGGATTGCCCTTGTTTTCCAGATGCATCCAAACCAGGACCAGGCAACCGGTGAGAGGCATGACGCCGATGAGGCCGGCCACTGACGGGAATTTTTTCCCTATTGCCGTAGCTGTCAGGATAATTGCCACGCTCAGGATTGCTTTGCTCAGGATTTGCATAAGTTATATTGCTTTCCTACAGCGTCGGTTTAATGGCCAACAGTCGGTTGTTTACCTGTTGTCTTTCCCGCGCCGAAAAAGATAACGGGCCAATTCACAGGCGAAATAATACATTGGGGGCGGGGGGATAATCCTCTCCAGAGAAAAGAGATCCGAGGAAGCATTCACCACGCCCGGTTCCGTGGTAACCACCGAGGCAAACCCCATCTCCCTGCATGCAATCCTCAATTCATCGCTGAAATCCGCGGCCTTGCCGTTGGGTATGGCGAAATGTCTTGCCTCTTTCCCGGTCCTTTCCTCCACCACCCGCCTGGAATCGAGAATTTCCCTTTTCGCGTCTTCAAGGGGCAGCGAAGCAAGGCAGGGATGCGTCATGGTGTGCGCCCCGAAGGTGATTCCATGCCCCGCCATCTCGTTCACCTCTTCCCAGTTCATCATCCCCCGTTCGCGTCCGGCGCCGTTCTCCGCGGGGAGATCAAGCGCTGCGAAAAGCTCGTTCAGACATGCGCGCCTTTCCCGGGAATCCGCATGCGCCAGACGGTGATAGAGCCTTTTTTCAGCGGACCTCTTTCCCGCGAGGGTGGCGATATCAACCCGCTCTTCCCCGAATATTCCGGGGAGCATGAATGTGTCCCGCTCCGTTTTCCGCAGGGCATATTCAATGTCGTCGACCCAGAGGCCCTCTTTCCCGCCCATGAACCCCGCCGCAAGGTAGATGGTGACCGGCAAGCAATGTTTTCTGATAATCGGAAAGGCAACCGTATAGTTATCCCTGTAACCGTCATCAATGGTCAGGACAATGGCAGGCTTCCGGAAACCCTTCCCGGCCCGGATCAGGGCGCAAGCCTCATCGAGACTCAGAACATCATATGTTCGCTTCAGGTATGCCAGCTGCCTGTCAAACTCATCGCCATCCAGGCGCGGCAGGAGGTCCTTCGCCCCATTGCCAGGGCGGCAAAAACGGTGATAAAAAAGGATCGCCGCATGCTGCTTTTTCCTGTAACTCCAGAAAAACACCATCAGCCGCAACATGCCTGAATAATAGAGCAGAAAATACAGTGACCGCTTGATGACCCTTTTCATTGAACTAGACATGGCGGTTGCCTGCTCGAACCAGTGAATCAAATACCTTGCATCTCAGACCGGCATCAAAAAGCAGCACTATGGTTGTGTAGACAACCGCTCCCGCCAGGACCTGGACAATGACATTCAGCAATCCGGCCCGGAGGTTGACCGCTTTTACCGCGAAAAACATGAGAAACGACGCTCCCCCGTAGATTGAGATACGCAGGTAATCGATGCGGAAGCTGAACTCCCTGAAGGAATAATAGACAACGGCGCATGCATACATGACATAGGAAACAAGGGTAGCAATGGCCGCGCCGGCAATGCCGAAACGGGGCACCATCAGGACGTTGATTAGAACATTGATGGCACATGTCGTGATCATGATGTTGTTCAGCACATAGGTCTTCTTCCTGATGAAGAGACCGCTGTTGAGAATGATCGTGCAGGCATACACCGCCTGGCCGATCAGTACATAGCAGAGGACGGTATAGGATTCGAGATACTTTTCCGAGGCCAGCACTGAGATCATATCCCTTCCCACGGCAATGCTTCCCAGGGTGACAGGCAACAGCAGCAACATGAAATACCTGAACATCTTGGTAAAAAACTCTTTTGTCTCCCCTTCCCCCTTGTTCACCAGGATGGACATGTACACCGGGGTCATCGCGTAGTTAATGGGATAGATGAGTACCTCGGTAATGTGGGTAGCCAGATTGTAACCGGCCGTGTACAGGCCCAGTGGCCCGGCGCCCAGATAGAACTGGATCAGATATCTGTCCACGTAGTTCAGGATGAGATGTCCGAATTCAGCCCAGACAAGGGGAAATCCGAACATCAGGGAACTTTTCAGGATATCCTTGGATAAGTGCTCTTTTCTGATCTGAATCCGCTTCCGGAAGACAAGGAGCAGAAGGACCAGAATCGCCGCGCCCGAGAGCAGTTGCCCCAGAAAAAAACCCTTTACTCCCTTGACCAGATACAGGGCAAAGACAATTCCAAAGGCCAGGGTCACGTATCTTCGCAGGATGGCGAAGAGGTTATAGAGCTTTGTTTTCTGCTCCGCCCGCAGAAAACTCATCAGGGTATCGCTCAGGCAACCGGTCACTATCAGCATCGAGGCGATGGAAAGGAGCGGGGCCAGGTTCTGGTCCCGGAAAAAGACACTCAATGCCTGGATTGCCAGTATTAATGTACCGCCGGCCAGGATAGCGAATGCGGAAACGGCGAGAAATGTGGTCGCGATAAAGGATGGAAGATTCTCCTTTGCCCGGTACTCGGCGTAGAATCTGACTATGGAGTTGGGCATGCCGAATTTTACTATGGCCACCGCGATGAACAGGGTCGTGGTGACCAGGCCCATCAGACCGTAATCATTTACGGACAGAATACGGGTCAGTATGGGAAAGGAGAGGAATCCCGCCGCGAGTATGGCGGCCTGCCCTATGAAATAATGTGACGACTGCTTGACCAGAGCCCTTATGTCAGACATGGGACCCCCGCCACCTTCGGCATACCTTCTCCACTTCCAGGATCATCCGGTCCAGATGCCCGGGCTGAATGTCCTGATGGATCGGCAGTCCGAAAAGCCTGTCCTTCAGGTATGCGGCTTCCGGAAATTCATTCCACGGAACCGACGGATGAAACGTGTCCCACCACGGGTGGGATGTTATCCCCGAGCCCTTCAGGGACAGATACAACTCCTCCCTTTTTTCCCTTCCTTCCACTATCAACGGAAAAAACAACGGGCAGACTCCTTCGGGAAGGACGGGCGCCGGAAAGGCGAATATCCCATCCCAGGCCGGCGGCTTCAGTCTTTCCAGCAGATAATTGAAATTTTGTCGCCGGGCCTCCCTGACTGACGGGAGATCAGTATTGTTCACGAGATTCAGGGCCGACGGTGATATGCCCCACTCCATGACATCGGGGATGAATGAAAACGAGTCCGGCCTTGTCAGCGACAGTGTTCTTTTTCCCGTCAATCTTCCCGAGGCGGAGAGTCCCAGCTTCAGGGCGTTAACAATAAGCCAGAGCGCGGAGATGAGCGGCCTTTCAAAAACAGCGGCGCCGGATTCCCTGTCCGTTTTCTGCCGCCACAGATCCGCCAGGTAGTAAAAGGCTGAAAAACGGCTGGGCGTTACGCTATTTACCGGACAGGAAATGTCCGTGTTGTTCAGGACCAGTATCCCGCCGTTTGCAACGGGGAGGGTCTTGAGGAGACTGAAGACCGCGACGTCTCCGAAGGTTCCCAGGTACCGTCCGTTGCGGACGCTCAGCAGCGCGTGGGCGCAGTCTTCTATCAGAAACACCTTTCTGTCGTCGCAGATACGGCGGATTTCCTCGACAGGCTGGGGAAAACCAAGAAAGTGCGTCACGAGCACGGCCTTGATATTTCCGTCCAGGCGGTTCTGGAGGTCGTCCACATCGATCCTGAGGTCTTCACGGATACGGTAGAAACCGGGCTTTATTCCCAGACGTGAAAACGGTTCGATCTCCACACCGCAGTTGTACGCCGGCAGGAGAACCCCGTTTCCGGCCTTCAGGCCAAGCGCCCTGATCCCTCCGGCCAGGGCGTAGCGGGCGCTGTAAAAATAACGGCGCCCCGGACTGTTGAAAGGAAAAGGGGGGTCATATGCGGCTGATTTTATCAGGTGGCGCAAAGGGCCCGCCGCCGGCCTGCCGCCGATCCTCCCGGCCATCATCCCCGCCGCACCAGAACCGATACTCCGTCTTTCAGCCTGCGCAGGAATCTGTTGCCATTGACGAAAGGGACCAGCCGCCTGTCCAGAAAAGCAAGGAATCTTCCCCTGGGGGTGTCGTTGTAGATAAGAATTCCCTTCCGCTCCCTCCGTTTCGGCGTCCAGTCTTTCTTGTAGTCCTCGTCGCCCTGGACATAATCGATGGAGGTTACTCCGTCCACATCTATTACATACCTGAACATCTCCGAGGTCAGCACCTTGCCCGGTGAATACTTTCGGTATTCCTGATCATAAACGGTCTTCAGAATGTAAGCGGTCGCGCCGCTGACCATCCAGAACTGCGCCGCAATGGGCAGATCATCCTGGTAAAGGAAGGCCAGCCTGAGCCACTCTCTTTCGGCGGCGATCCGCGCCAGGTCGCGATGGAACGTGGGGCCTATCTTCTCCTGCTTCTGCCAGCTCCGTCCATAGACCCCATAGTAGGCGTCAATAGCTTCTTCAACACCTTCCCCCGCGGAGACCACCCGGAATTCAAGACGTCCTTCCCGCTCCAGACGCCTCTTGCAATACTGGAAATCCTTCCTTATCTTTTCCGGAAGAAGGGAGAGGTACTCCTCTCCGGAGCAGTCTATGCCGTCCTGGTACCAGTCCCCGAAACATGGGTATGGGGAAAAAGGGATCTGGCGATCCTCCATGTATCGCGCCAGTATTTCATAAAAGGAGCTTTCTTCCGGCAATGAGTTCAGGTCCAGAACATCCCAGGACACTTCCTTTTGTTCCTTCAGACCGGAAAAGAACGCATCAACCGCCTTTCCCACCTGTTCAGGGGAGGTGTGATCAACGATGAACAGGCGAACAGGCGAATAGGTATTTCCCATGAGTTCAAGTTTTCTAACCCGGCAGCCCCTGTACCGTTCTTTCTTCATCAGGAAGGGAGCAAAAGCGAAGAAGACCTCATCCTCGGCAATGGCGAAGATCCTCAACTGATTGTCGAAAGCGAAATTCCTGAGCCAGACGCGGAACCAGTCATGGCAGACAAAAGGGAGTATCGGCGGATTGAGCATCGCGACCGGCGCCCAAGAGGAAGACAATGCCTCAAATTCTTCCACCGATTGAACGGATTTCATTGCATAGCCATTTTTCATTACGGTTCCACGCCTTGCCGCCCGGCCCGTCCACGTCCTGAAAGGGTTCTGATCTTTCTCACAGCCGGAGCTGCCACCTTCAGAAGGAACCTGAACAATTGCCCCCTGGCGGAATTATTGAATGTGGAGAAACATATTCTCCTTCTTTTCACGGGCGTCCAATCGGCCTTGTAGGGCTCGTCGCCTCTTATGGTGTCTATCGTCCTTACATCCTCGTTATCGATGATATATTTCATTAGAAGGGAACGGAGCAGGGTGGTAGGGCTGAACTCCCTGTAGGCGGCGTCATAGACCGATTCCATCAGGTATGCCTTATTGTTTGATACAAGCCTGATGTGCGCCGACACGGGCGAATCGTCCACGTTCAGAAAGGCGAACCTGAGCCATCCCTTCTCCATCGCCCATTTCCTGAAATCCATGAGAAAAGCGGCGTCCGCTTCGTCATGCTTCCAGCTTTTTCTCCTCACCTCCTGGTAGATTCCCAGGTATTTTTCCAGCTCATCAAGGCGATTGCCCGTTACAAAAGAAACATTCCCTTCCTCCTCGAGCCTTCTTGCCCTGCGCCGCAACTCCTTTTTCAGGTTCTTGGTCCTGCCGTTCAGGTACTCTTCCCCCGAATACCCGATATCCTCCAGCATCCAATCATTGTAGGCAAGCTGCCTGACAAAACTGATTCCGCTCTCCTCCAACGCCCTTTCCAATGTCGCAGCGGCATCTCCTTCTTCCGGAACGGCATCCAGCTCCATGACATCCCATCGGCGATATGATTCTTTCAGAAAGCAAAAAAGACGTCGGAGCGATTCCAGCCTCTCAGAGGGATGGCTGTCGCCGAAAATAAATGATCTCACGGGTGAATGATGATTCCCCATGAACTGGATCTTTACGACAGGGGCGATCTTCTTGTACCTTTCCCTCCTTGTCAGCAGAGGCGCGATGAGCGCCGGGGCTTCATCCTTTATTACCGTTGCGATAAAGAGGGCCGAGGGTCCCTGGAAATGCCCCAGCCAGATTCGGAACCAGTCGTGACTTAGAAATGGCCTATGAAGGCCGTGTTCCGCCGCCAGCCGGTCCCAGACACCCCCCATCGCCATGAAGCTCTCCATGGTCCGCGCGACGCCGACCTTGTAAGGACCTGTGCATGGATATACTTCGTCGAACATTCCGTTTCCTGATTCACCCGTCATCCGCCGTTCAATCCTCCGCCGGAGGCGCCGCGTAGAAGGATCCGTCCATCAGGACGCCACCGGACAGCACTATTTCCTTCGGAGGCTCATGCCCCAGAAAGAGAAGGGGACTGGCGCTGTAGCCATAGCTTCCCGAATTGAGAAATCCAACCAGATCGCCCACTTCCGGCGATTCAACGGCGACCCCTTTTCCCATCAGGTCCAGGGGCGTGCAGAGGGGACCGACCAGGTTGCAGGTCTCCTTTTCCTCTCCCGGCCGGGAAAGGTTCCGGACCAGATAGTTTTTCCGGAGGGTTGCGCCCAGGTTGCCCGACGCGGCCAGGTGATGGTTCATGCCGCCATCGAGAACATAGAATTGTTCTCCCCGGGACCTCTTTTCACTGACGACCCGCGCCACATAGATTCCCGCCGTCGCCACCAGATAACGGCCCAGTTCCAGGAGAAAACGGGGGCCGGTTCCCGTTGCGCGGCGGTAGCGTTCAAACGCCTCATGGTAGAGGGATGAGAGAAGAGCGAGATCCAGGGCCCGTCCCTCTTCATAGTAGGAGACGCCGAACCCGCCCCCGACATTGATCACCCGGCACTCGATCCCGTGCTGTTCCCGCATGTCTATGGCGATGCGCAAGGTCTCCGAAAGCCCCCGTGCCAGGGCCTCTTCACTGAGGCACTGGGTGCCAGCATAGATGTGGATGCCCAGCGTGTCAAAGAAACGGTTGTTTTCCCGCAGGTAGCCGGCCGCCTCGCCCAGGTCCTCTTCATCGACGCCGAACTGGCTCGCCCTGCCGCCCATCTTTACCGCGAACTCCTTGATGGCGAAGGCGGGATTGACGCGCATGGTAACAGGGACGCGGATATTCTCCTCCTCGGCGATATCCCTTAGCTGACGCAGTTCCCGCATGGATTCGACACTGATAATTCCAACCCCTCCGCGGACCGCTTTCCGGAGTTCATCAGCGGTCTTGCCCGGCCCGGCAAAGCTGACCGAGGCGACATGATAGCCCGCGTCGAGAGCCAGTCCCAGTTCGCCGCCGGAGGCGATGTCAAGGCCGTCCACGTGATTCCGGATCCCCCTCAGCAACTCCCGGTTGGGATTCGCCTTAACCGCGTACAGCAGTTCCGCGGCCCCGCCGAAGGCCTGCTTGACGGCGTCGATGCGCTCACGGACCGAGTCCAGGTCATAGAGATAGAAGGGGGTTCCATACCGTTCCGCTATCTCATCAAAGGACAAGCCATTGACCCGGAGCCTTCCCTGATAGTCGTGGAGTTTCATAAGTCTTCAGAGCCTCCCTGCCATTTCCTCTTCAACAGGGAACGGTCGATCTTGTCGTTGGCCGTCTTGACGAACTCCCTTTCCAGGTTTATCTCATGGGGAACCATGTAGGAGGGAAAGCGCACGCGGCATTCGGCCAGAAGAGCCTTTACGTCGGTCAAAGCCGTCTCCACCACCGCGATGATACCCTGGTCCCCGCTTTCCAGTTCACGACCGAAGACGACGGCGTTGCTTATGCCGTTAATTTCCAGCAGGATCTCCTCCACTTCGGTGGGACTTACCCTGTAGCCGGAGGTCTTGATCATCTCGTCCCTGCGTGAGATGAAGTAGAGAAAGCCTTCTTCGTCCTTCTTCACCAGATCGCCCGAATAGACCACCGTCTCATTCAGGTGATCCTGCCCGTTGAGTATCGGATTCCGGCGGAATACGCGATTTGTCTTCTCGGGATCGTTCCAGTAGCCGCGGGTAACGAGAGCGCCCCGGTGCACCAGTTCGCCGGGAACTCCCGGAGGGCACTCCTCGCCCTTATCATTGACCACCAGGATCTCCACGTCCGGTATAGCCCTGCCGATGGAGTCGGGACGCCTCTCTATCTCCTCGGGGGGAAGGAATGTCGATCTGAAGGCCTCGGTAAGACCGTACATGAGAAAAAGACGCGCATCCGGAAAGAACGAGCGGATGCGCTGGACCATTATCCTGGGCACCTTTCCACCGGTATTGGTGATATAGCGGAGACGCGGAAAGCGCATCTCCGATTTCAGTTCCCTCTTTCCTCCGAACAGCTTCGCCCAGACCGGGGTCATCCCGGCGAATCCGGTGATTGCCTCGTCCCTCAGAATGTCCAGCAGGTCCTTGGGCATGACAAAGTGATGCATCACAAGCGTTGCCCCCCGGAGGATGGAGCTGGTCGCCTGATTCAGACCATAGTCGAAATTGAAGGGGAGGATGCTGATAATCCGGTCATCTTCGGTGATATCCAGGTATCCGCCGACGATCTCCGCGCCGTCCACCACGGTCCGGTGAGGGACCACTACCCCCTTGGGCATGCCGGTGGAGCCGGAAGTGTAGATGAGGCAGGCGGTATCGCCGGAGATGGCGCGGACCGTTTCCGGCGTCGCCTGGAACCTGTCGCGGATCAGGGGCCAGACCGGAAAATCTCCCGGCCCTTCCATGTCCACGTAGAGCATTTTCCCGGGCATGTCCAGCCCGGCCTTGCGGGCGAGGACGGCGCTTGTGATAAGAATCTTGATCCCGCAATCCTTTACGATGTAGTCAATCTGCTCCTTGCGCAGGATGGGATTGATGAAGACAAAGACACCGCCGGCCATGGAAATGGCGAACATGGAAGACAGTTGCTCCACCGATTTCTCCAGCAAGACGCCGATACGGTCACCCTTGCGCATCCCCTCTCCCTGGAGGAATTCCTTCATGCGGCGCGCCTCTTCCAGCAGCTCACCATAGGTCGTATTCCGGCCCAGATGGCGCACAGCGACCTTGTCCGGCAGACGCGCCGCGCTTTGTTCAATCAGATGATGAACCAGGTCTGGTCGCATGCTCATGCCGTCCCCTGTTTTTCGTTTATAAGCTGCCTGATTGCCGTGATGGTTCCGAAGCGATCCACCGTCAGGTCATCCATGTCCATCTCTATCCCGAAGGAATTCTCCAGATATTCAACCAGTTCCATTACCCCCATGGAGTCTATGACTCCGGACTCGATGAGAGGAGTGGCGCTGTCCACATCCGCCGCGAAGTTTTCACGAAAGTAGGTCACAAGCTGTTCTTCAATACTCATACAATTTCACCTCTTCAGCATGATGCGGAAACCGGAGGCCTTTCGCGCCCGGAATCCGTACGGTTAAAACATGTCGAAATCCCCCATGTGTATTACCCAGTCGCCATCCGGCGGTTCATCCCCCATGGATCGGGCGATGAAATCCAGTTCCCAGCGGCGGAAGAAAAAATGCCTCTTCAGGGTCTTTTCATACCAGCAACCCGGAACCGCGTATATGGCGAGCCTGGAGAGTCCGTCCTTTCTCGTCATGTGCGAGAGCATCGAGAGCGCCTTGCCGAAAAGAACGGGATCATTATCCTCCACAAGGATATCTATTATCCGTCTCTCCTTGGGTGTGTCGTATGTAAGACAGTACCCCCTGACCCGCTCACCGCTCATGAGGTAATATCCGTCAATCCGGTAATGGGTGTTTCGCAGGAACTTCCAGTTGAGGAAGGCCGAAGTCTTGTAGAAAAAGGTAAACCCGGAAATGGCGCGGCATCCCTCGATAACTGGGTCGAGGATCGCCGGGTCATATTCGCCGGTTCGTGACAGGGTAAGCCCTTTTCTCTCTCCGCCGGGACGGAGAAGCGACAAGAGACCCTCGGGGCCGAAACCGGAAAATCCCGTCACCTTTTTGTAAACCTGAACCCTGGCCGCGATTCGCCAGCCGTAATACTTCAGGTAGTATTTCTTCGATTCTTCGTTGGCATAGGCGCAAAGCAGATCGAAGGTTCCCACCAGCTTTTCCAGGGAAAGCTTGCACAGCTTGCCGAACACACCGTGGAACAGGCGGTAATCCGAATCGATGAGCGTATTAACCCCGAGGCCGACGGACAAAAGCCTTCCGTTCCGGGCAACCATCTGACGAAGGTAGTTTTCCTGCCCGACCAGCCTGTCACCGTCATGGCAGAGAAAAAGACAGGGTTCTCCGAAAGGGTTTCCCGCGTAGAAGGAATCAAAAAAGGCGCTATTGTCCCTGGCGTATGACCTGTGATACAGGTCCAGCATCCCTTGCCGGGCGGAGTGATAATCATTTGTTGCTGTGTATGTGAGCGCGGTCTTCATGCGGTAATCTCACCTTTGACCTTTCAGCCTGGATTGGGTGGTTGGAGGCGCCCCCATTGTTGGGTTCAGCGATGTTCTTCACGGATGTGGTAGCGGAGCCTGTAGAGCCGTCGGTAAAACCCGTGCCCCAGAAACGCCCGCACCGCCCTTTTCAGTCTGGTGGAAAGGAGAACGGGAAGCAGAAACCCGCGATCCATACGGGAAATCCGGGCAAAAGAGCCGATGGGCATGCGGTCCGCGATGTTGATGCGGGAAAATACTGCCGTCGCTCCCATGCGATGGCGATAACCCGGTTCCGAGGTGCAGACACCCAGATAGCCTGCCCCGTGCGCACAGTCAATGATTCGGCGGTTCCAGGATCCCTGGGGCATGCTGACAAAATCGACCGGCATTGAAAGCCGATCTTCAAGGGTCTTCTTCGACTTATCCAGCTCTTCCCCGACCTCTTCCTGCTTCAATGTCTCCAGGGGGCGGTGGCTGACCGTATGGGATTGCACGGAAAAACCCGACGAGGCCATTTCCCGCAGGCGGGTCCAATCCACATAACCCGGCATGCCCACAAAGCCGGTTACTACAAAAAGAGTTGCCTTCAGTCCGAACTCCCTCAACACCGGCAGGGCATTGGCATGGTTGTCGGACCATCCGTCATCGAAGGTAATAACCACGCCTTTGGGTGACGAAAAACCGGGAGTGATGAGCTCCGCCAGCGTATGAGCCTGATAGCCGTTGGAGGAGAGCCAGGCCATCTGCTCTCGAAACAGCTCAACCGTCACGGTATAGGCGGGGTTGGTGGCGCGGACCGTCTTTGCCCGCTCGGCGCATTCCACCACCTGGTGGTACATGAAGATGGGGATGCGGAGACTATGCAATGAATGAAAAGAAAACATCCCTCTCTCTTACCCGCCGGCCGAATCCAGGTATTCACTCAGTGTGCCCACTTGCGCGCGCAGGGGATCGTCTTCCATGTAAAACCGGTGCCAGATGTCGAAGGAGAGGAGAAAGAGTACCCGGTTCGCCTTCGAATTGAGGAAATTGGGCCAGGAGAGAGGTTTCGCCTGGTGCTCTTCATAGGAGCTGAAAAGGGTTTGCAGATAGTCTTTCCTGAAATGCTCCTTCATGACCTTAGAGCGAAGCAGGTAATCATAGATCCCGCGCCTCAATCCCGCGTCCCGCAGAAAGAGCATCACCGGAACAAACCCGCCCTGTTTCGGCTTGCGCAGCACCTCATCCGGAAGGAGCCCTTCCATGGCCTTCCTGTGAAGTATCTTGGAAACGCCCCATCCCGCAAGGTGCTCCGCGAGTCCCCCACCCCGCTTGAAGCGAAAATCCAGACCCACGACGAAATCAGCCACATCCTTGTCCAGAAACGATTCCCGCAGGGAAAGATTGAGCATGTCCGCCATGCGGCCGGTCTTCACCATGACGTTTTCATTGATGTAGTGCCGTATGTCCTGGTGAATCTGCGTGTCCAGGAAGAACGCGGGAAAGGATGACGCGTCCACGTCCCGACCGTTGAATATCCGCGGCACACCCGCCGTTGTGGAATCAGCGCAAGCCAGCGAGATCTCATTCTCGTCGTAGCCGTAAAAATACCAGTCATTGAGGTCGGTTGCCCGGTTCCAGAACAGTCTCAGCTTGAAGGCGGCATTGTCCCTTTCATAGAAGAAAGGTCCTGTCATCAGCCGACGCGCGGCCCGGGCGGGTCCCATCAGCCTGGTCCGGCGCAGGAGATACTGGACGGCGGCCGGCCGGGCGCCGGCGAAACCTCCCGTCCCGAACAACTGGTCGGCGCCCTCTCCTCCGATGACTGCGTCCACCTGGGGAGCGGCGGCGGCAAGACCCCTGTAGGTGAGAAACAGGCCGAATTCAAAATACGGCTCTTCCAGGCGCCACAGCAGCTTGGGAAGGTCCTGGATCTCGTTGCCGGTAATAGTGTATTCGTTGTGCCTTGTGTTGAATCTCCGCGCGACCATACGCGCATAGGGCCGCTCATCAAACCGCGGATCTTCAAATCCTATGGCGAAGGTGTTGATGCGCCGGTCCGTGCACTGGGCCGCAAAGGCCACATTGGCGCTGGAATCGAGCCCTCCGCTCAGAAGAATGCCGGTACGCTCGGGATCGCCAATCCTCCGGGCAATGGATTGGCCCATCACGGCGCGGTATCCGGATACGGCCTCGTCCCATCTGGAGACCGGGGTCACATTGGATGGGGAAAACTCCCAGTATGGACATTCCTCAACCCGCCCGTCACGGAATGAGAGGATATGACCAGGCTGAAGCTTCCTGATCCCCTTGAATATGCTCCAGGGTGATGTGATGTAAGCGTATTTCAGAAAGAGGTTCAGCGCGTCGCTGTCGAGCGATTTCCTCACTCCGGGGCAGGCCAGGAGAGTCTTCAGGTGGGTGGCGAAAAAAAGCCTGGTCCCCGTCGTTGTCCAGTATACCTGGTTCGCCATGCCGAAGCGGTCCGACAAGAGATGGAAGGAAGAGTCCCGGTGGTCCATAATCGCCAGGGAAAAGAGGCCGTTAAGCCTTTTCGCGAATCCGGCGCCATGTTTCCGGTAGAGGCGGAGGACCAGGTCGAGATCGCCGGTAATGGCAGCGCCTTCGTCCCCAAACTCATCCATGAGTTCAGGACAGTTGTGTATCTCACCGTTTATGAGACAGGCCGCCCCAAGCTCGGTATCGTTGACGATCCTGTTCCGGCCCCACTCCCGTTCGGAGCCGGGACGCTTCATGCCGAGGAGATAATGCCTGTTGCGGATAACCTCCAGCCGTCCGCCACCGCCGTCATCCCGACCGAGAAATGATTCCATGGAAACCGCGAGCTCTTCCACGTTCTCAAGGCATCCATTGACGTCAATTATGCCGAATATTCCCCGACTCACAGAATCCTCTTTCCCTTGCGCCTGAATTCCAGGGCGTCCCGTCTGGTCGGAAAGGTAAAGTAGGACCCCTCCTCCGACCGGTTTTCGCGATAGGATAGATTTCCAGATCTGATGAGTCCGATGGCCTTTATCATCAGATGGGCGCCAAGGCGCTTCGTTCTGCTGATAAGATTGTCAAGGGTCTCCTCCGGATCAATGGGCGTGTCTTCCTGAAGAATAATCCTCCCGTCGTCCAGCTTTTCGTTGAGTTCATGCACCGTGATACCGGCCCGTTCCTCGCCATGGTACATCTGCCAGAAATTGGGGAGCATTCCCCGGTAACGGGGAAGCATGCCGTGGTGGATATTGATGCAACCGCGCCTGGGTATGCCGATGATCTCTTTCTTGAAGATGACCGGCGCGGCGACGGAAATGATGAGATCCGGCGCCATCTCTCTCACCTTGGCCAGAAATTCCGGCGAGTTGATGCGACTCTCATTGAAAACCGGTATTCCGTATTTGCCGCAAATGCCCTTGATGCTGCAGGGGATGTTGCCCGGATTAAGGCAACTCACAGCGTCCAGAGCCCGGAACGCGGCGAAACGCATGCCGACCCGAAGAAAATCCGCCGGTCCGTAAAAATCATACATCTGCCGGGCAAGACGGTACGGGCTTTTCTTGGCCATAGGCGCCGCCATCACGACTCCTGCGATTTCATCAAGCTTTTGATAGTGGGAAAAAAACTCATCGAAAAACAGCTTCACATAAAAGGGATCATCCTGGGTTATGAAGAGTACCCTGAACCCCTTGTCTCCGGCATGTTCCGTCACCCGAAAATCCTCCCCCAAAGACGCTTTTTCGGAACATCCGTTTTCACCACCTCCAGGGGAGGCCGCTCCCGTTCCCGAGACGTCAATCTGTGTTCCTCCAGGTTCCGCAATGTCTCCTTGACCCGCCTGTCGAGAGTGGCATATTCCGCCTGGGATTTGGATATGAACGCGGAAAGATTGTTCTCCATGACCTCCATGCTGTCATGAATGTTCATCCTCTCCTTTTCCGAAATTCCGCAATTGCCGACAAACTCCTCGAGACGCGCCAGACGCTCGTTTATCTCGGCCAGGGATGAACTGTCGGAGGAAATCGCATCTTCCTGAGCGACGTCGTTCCAGAAGGCGTTTTCCACTTCGATCTCGCCTATCACCTCCTGAACCAGCTCCCTGGTCATGACCTTTGTCTCCTCGGCGAATGCCGAGAGCATGAGAAAGTCGCAGATGATGTTGATAAGCCTTGGAATCCCCCTGCTGAATCCGAAAATGATATCGATACTCTCTTCATCAAAGCTGACCGCGTCACGATTCCCGGCAACCTCCAGTCGGTGAAAGATATATTCCTCCGCCTCCTGCCGGGAAAGGGGCATGATGTGGCAGCAGATGCTTATCCGTTGTCGCAACTGGCGAAGCTCGGGCCTGGCGAGCATTTTCCTCAACTCCGGTTGCCCGACAAGGATAATCTGCAACAGCTTGCTCTTGTCGGTTTCGAGATTAGAAAGCATCCTTACTTCTTCCAGGAGATCGGCTGACAGGTTCTGCGCCTCGTCGATGATGAGGGTCGGCCAACGGTTCATGGCATGCTGCTCGATGAGAAAATCGGTCAGCTCCCGAAGCAGGGTGATCTTGTCCTTGCCCGCTCCGTCAAGACCGAAATCCTCATTCACCATGGCGATGAGCTGTTCGGAGGTAACCTTGGTGTTGAATATCTTGGAAAGGGTAACCCTTCCGTCCAGATTCTTTAAAAGATTCCTTACAATAGTCGTTTTCCCGGATCCCACTTCCCCAGTTATCAGAATGAATCCGGCATGCTCCTTGATGCCGTAATCCAGGTATACGATGGCCTTTTTGTGAGATTTGCTCATAAAAAGGAATTCAGGGTTGGGCACCAGTTCAAAGGGCTTTTTTCGCAGATTGAAAAAATTCTCGTACATGTTGTGAATTTTCCTTAAAATACCAGTTTTGCGCCGAGCCAGACTACGTTATTCACATAATCCGCGGTATCGATGTTTGAATCTTCCTTGTTGAAGGCATAACCCAGGGTCAGTGTTATTATTCTCAGTTTGTAGTCCAGAGCCAGCCGAGCCCCATACCTGTTCACCTTTTCGTTTTCCGGCAGATATTTATTATAGCTGTAATTCCCGGCAAACTGGGCCGTCAGCATCGACGATATGGGCACGCTGCCAGAGAGGATCACCCCGGTTGAACGGTTCTCCCTGTCAATATTCATATACTTGCTTATGTTATGAAAACCGGTTACCGCAAAGGGTATCTTTCCCGAATATGCGAACCCCAGGTTAATCGAGTCGTTCCGGTTGAGACCGCCGTTGATTGAATCAAGGAGAACCATGGAGGTCGGTATCGTCTGATCCCCGATGGTTATGTACCCCTCGCCCGGATAGATGATTGATTGGGTGGCTGACTGGGGGCTCAGGGCCGTAACGCCGGTACGGCTGTAGCTGTCGGTGTAGTTTCTCACATAACCAGCTCGAAGCGCTACAGCGGCAGTCAACAGGTACCGGGCGGAGGCGCTCCAGTTAACCGCGCTGAAGTCATTCCTTCCCGAATGTTCACCGTATCTGAAAGCGACCCAACCCGCTGAACCGTCCAGAGACAGTTTTTCCGTAACCCCGTAAGAAACTGAAAGATATACGTCCTGACGATCATATTCGTCATACTTGTATTCTTCTCCGTAGGGACGATGAAACAGATAGCTATAGCCCAGTGATGTGTTCAACCTCGCCGCGAGCTCTTTTGTAAGCATTATCCCCGCAGTGTGATCCTGGCTGTCTATTCCGTCCCTGTCCTCGTACCATGTGTTCTGATAGGTATATCCGGCTCTGGCCCTGAAAGTGGAGCTGAATGGGTATTCTATGTAGGGATTGACCGAAAACACATTCGAATTTGTCATGTTTGCCAGGTTGTTTTCGTAACCTACGGCACGCCTTTCGTCGATGGGCACCCTGGAAAAAAAGTCCGAAACCTTGATAAACACATAGTCCCGGAAAGGCCGGATGGTGGATTGAAGGTTGACATTATGGTACATCTTGTCATCTTCCGAGTTGTTGGCGTAAAGCAGATACCTGAAACCGTAATCCAGGAAAAGATTCAGGGATTCCCTGTCATAATATATGTTGAAGGAGGGGTTGATAGTTGTAATGAAATCACTTTTTCTGTTTTTCGCCGTAAGGAAGACATTATCGTTATATTCCTCGCTCAAGGCGAATCCCGGAGTGAAGTTGAACTCAGCTCCGGCTGAAGATGGCAATAAGAAGCAACTTACAAGCGCCGCGAATAATAACAAGTTTTTCGGGATATTCATTTCCAACCCCTTTACCTGAAGTCTGTAAATCCACGCAAGAATCCGGTTCCCGTCAAATCCGGTTTCCGCGAAAAAGTGGCGGCTCAACGTTCCTCTGGACCTTTTTTATAATAATTATAATTATATCTGTAATAGTAGCTGTCGGAAAAACGCGCCGAAAGCACGTTGTTGTAGACAATGCCTAGCATTTCGAAATCCTTCATCAGCCTTATGGCTTCCTTGATGTCCGACATGGGCGCAATTCCCTCCCCCACCACGAACAGGACACCATCCACGCAGTCGCCGACGGAATGGCCTTCGGCAAAATGGAGAATGGGGGGAGTATCAATGATGATGTAACGATCCCGATATCTGTTTTTCAACTCATTCACAAGTTCCTTCATCCTCGCCGATGACAGCATCTCGACCGGATTCTCCACCGGCCGGCCGGCGGGGAGAACCACCAGCTTGCCGATACCGGTCTTCACCAGCACATCCCCCACGTCCTTACCGTTGGTGAGACAGTCCACCAGACCGGTGTCCGTCTTTATTCCCAGATAACGGCTGACTGATGGCTGGCGGAGATCAGCGTCTACAACCATAACGGTATGATCGTATTCGTGGGCGAGGCTGATTGCAAGATTCAGAGCTGTGATGGTCTTCCCTTCACCCTTGCAGGTGCTTGTCACCATGATTGTGTTAAGGAACTTTTCCCTGGTCAGCCTTACAACCATGGATTTCAGTTTCCGGTATTCTTCAGACACGGGAGAGTACGGTTCCTGCACGGTAACAAGGTAAGGGCTTTTTATCACGGGGCGCTGATCCGCCACAAAAGACTCCGGGGTCGCGGATTCAAAGCCTTGTTTTTCGAGGACCGGCTCATCCGGCGCTTCCTCACGCAATCTCACGGCCTTCTCAAGGGCTTTCTCTATTCTGCTCATAACGCTGTTATCCTTTCTTCCACGAAATCGCGCCTGAAAGGCGGATCAGGTTCATCATCCATTTAAAGCCTGAACAGGGAAAAAAGCCTGTCCACATAGGTCAGTCCGAGAATCTCGTGCAACAGGAGAAGGCAGATGACACAGAAGTAACAACCGGCCGCGATAAACACCTTCCGGTCCTTTTTCTTTGTTTCAAGTTCCTCAGCCGCATTCGTTATCTTCGGAATTACCGCAAGAACGGCGATGCCCAGCCCTTTAAGGGTATGGATGTCCTTGATGGTCGAATCAAGGGTTTCCCGCAACAGAACGCCGCCGAAACCGCCTATGATTCCTAGAAATATTCCGGCCAGGATCAATTTGACCCGGTCCGGACTGACAGGCTTGATAGGTACTACCGCGGGGTCGACGATCCTGAAAGAAGCGGACTTGTCTTCAACCTCCATCTGCTTGGAAACCTCCGACTGGCCCGCCCTCCCCTGCAACTAGCCATAAAGATTATTGTACGTCATCCTCTCCTGCTCAAGGTCCGCCAGAACTTTCTGGTTTTCCGGAATATTTCTGAGTTCCCTCTCACGCTCGGCGATCAGGCCTGCCAACTGCCTCTGCTTGGCGTCCAGAGCCTGGATCTCCGCCTCTGCCTGAAGCGAGGTCTGTTCCAGTTGCTGATAAACCGGGTTCACCGTCGTCATCTCTTCGGAAGCAATCCCTCCGGAAACCGGGGCCTGCTTCTGTCTCTTGATCGACTCGATCTCGGCGCGTAATTTCACTATTTCCGGATAGTTTTCCGTATAGCTGACAAGGAGCATCCTTATTCTGTTCTCCAGCGCCTGCACATTGCCGCCTCCGCCCCTGGTGCTGAGAATGGCAACGGTCGGCTGGATGCTTTTCATCTGCATCCTTACGCTCCTCAATGTCGCAGCCAGCTCGTTTCTTTTCACCCGGGTATCGTCTATCTGCGACTTGTACCCCTTTATTTCACGAACGATGGACTCTTCGTCCATGGCCACCGCGACACCCTGCTTCTGGCGGAATTTAATGACAGCATCATCAGCCTTGTTGAGCTTGTCCTTGAAAAGAGTCAACTGCTCTGAAAGGAATCTGGTAGCGCCGAACGATTCCTCCCGTTTCGCGGAGACGTTTTCCTCCACATATCTCCGGACCAGATTGTTCACGAAATTTGTCGCGAGTCTTGGATCCTCGTCTCTCAAGGAAACGATGAAAAGGTCGCCGCCCTTGATAGTGAGCTGTGTCCTTTTCTGGAATTCCTCGATGGCCTCCTCCTGCTTTTTGGGAGACTTCAGAGCCGCATCCAGATCCATATCCTTCATTACCCTCAGGATTAACCCCCTGCTGAGCAGGGCATAGCGAAGAACGCGTATCCTGTCCTCCATGGATGGTGATATGGCGATCCCCTTTACCAGTTCGCTTATTACCGTCTTCTCTATGAAAATGGTGCTCTTCGCCTCATATTTCTTTGGAAGACAGAAACTGCCCCAGGCGAATATGGACATGATAACAAGAGCGACGACGATAAAAAGATAGCGCCGTTTTGTTATCATCGAGAGATACTTCCCCAATTCCTTTCGTGGTGATTCCATTGCTTTCTCCCGAATCCAATATTAGAAAATACCTTCCTTGACGATTACAAAGTCACCTGGCATGAGAGGAATGTTCTGACTGAGGTCGCCGTCTTTCATCAAATCCTTCACCTTCACCTGGATTTCCTGCATCTCCTTCGATGTCTTCCTCTGTACGACTACACTGTTTTCCTTAGCGAACTTCGTAAAACCTCCGGCATCAAGAATGGCATCCAGAATGCGAAGGTTTTCCCGGTAAAAGACATATTTGGGGGAAGCGACGGCACCCATGACATATATTTTTTTAAGTTCGTTATCAGGGACGAAAATAATATCCTCTGCCATCAAAGGAATGTCTGACGCGAAATCACCTTTCAGAAGGATTTTGGAAAAACTCACATCCAGCTTTTTTCCATTGCGCACGATATATGCGCGATCAAGGTCCGCGGTGTTGAAATTTCCGAATTTGCTCAAGAACTTCATTAGAGTCGTCCTGCCCGGAAGGCTGTATACTCCGGAAGCGACTCCCCCGCCGATGACGTAAATCCTGCTGTTTGTAATACCGGTAACGGTCACGGTAACAATCGGTTTCTTGACAAATTCACTTAGTTTCTCCGCGAGCTTCTCCGCAAGCTTGGGCGGCGTGTATCCCGACGCCATCACGTCCCCGGCGGCAGGAAGCGTAATCTTGCCGTCAGGCCTGACCGTCACAGCAACGCTCATCTCAGGCACTCCCCACACGCTTATCTGCAGTCCGTCACCGTCACCGATTACATAGTCATCGCCGGCATAAGCCGCCAATGGCGCCGCCATAACCAATGCAAACAGAAGAATAATGCCTTTCATGTTCATGCCGCTCTCCTCTCTTGTGCAAATGTTAATGATGTTTTAAACAATCAAGAGACGGAAAAACACGGCGTCCATGGGACATACCGTGACTTTCCCGTCATGCGGAAGACGGTTATGGATTATCTGGCGCCCTTACCGAAGATGATGACTTTCATGGTCTCAAAAAATATGAGCAGGTCAAGGGTGCAGGAGATATTTTTCAGGTAATACAAGTCGTAGCGCAGTTTTTCTATGGCATCGGCAACGGAAGCGCCATAGGGATATTTAATCTGCGCCCAACCGGTTATCCCAGGCTTAACGAAATGTCTCTGGGAGTAATATGGGATCTCCTTCTTCAACATTTCCACAAACTCTGGGCGCTCAGGTCTGGGACCGATGAAACTCATGTCTCCCTTCAGCACATTGAACAACTGGGGTATCTCATCCAGCCTCGTTTTTCTGAGGAAACCTCCGATAGCGGTTACACGCGGATCGTTTTTCTGCGCCCAAACGGCGCCGGTTCCGGATTCCGCGTCGTTGCGCATCGTTCTGAATTTATAGAGCACAAACTCCTTTTCGTGCATACCGGTGCGAATCTGGCGGAACAATACAGGGCCGGGAGAAGTAAGCTTGACCGCGGCGGCTACGATGATCAGCAATGGAGATGAGACAACAAGCCCGAGCACGGCAAGAACCTTGTCAAACATCTTCTTGAAGATACGGGAAAGAGGAGAAACCTTGAAACCGTTGGAAAAAATGAACCACCCCGGCGTAATATTCTCCAGGAGCAGCTTTCCCGTTACCTGTTCATAGAAGGAGGGCGCATCAATGACCTCTATGCCACTGAACTTGCAGTCCATAAGATCAGTCAATGGAAACACACCGCGCCGCTCTGTAAGCGAAATTACTATTTTCTGCGCATTTTGCCTGCGCGCGGCATTCGCGACTCCTTCTTCTTCCGACCCAACGATACAGGAATCCGGAACGGACACCATTTCCCTTGAGCAACCAAAATAACCGGCCAGAATATGGCTGTGATTAGTAGAAGCGATCACCCCTCCAATCAGATTGGCCAGGTGACCGGTGCCGAGAACAAGCACCCTGCGCCCTCCACCGGAAAACTCAAGACCGTATTTGTGAATGACATGCCAGAAAACCTGCAGCGCTGTGAAGATGGAAAGAGACAAAAGGAGCAGCCCGCGCCCGAACATAATAACCGGCAGGAGATAGTAAAGCGCTGACAAAAGGAAAAACATGGCAAGGGAAGATACAATTGAACGGGCGACAATCTCTCTCTTTTTCAGCTTTTTCTGGATGTCGTACAATTCCATAAGGTAGGAAGTGAACAGAGCGACAACCGTGAAAAAAGCCACCCGTAGTCCGTAGGACGCGAAAAACTCCAAGGCCGTAGGCAATTCATCGAACCTCAGCAGAAAACTCGAAGAAATGGCCAGGGTCGCACAGACCACATCCCCCACAATCAGTGTAATTAATTGAAATAACATATCTTTCTCCTCACGATAACTATCGTTCCAACTCGCTCAGCATCTTTTTGGCGTTGGCGGCTTCGGAAGAACCTCCCAGTTGCACCGCCCGTTTGAGGCTTTTTACCGCCCGGGAACGGTCACCACGCGCGTTGTAAGCGAGGGCTAAATGATAATGCACTGCCGCATTTTTTGGTAACAGCGACGAAGCCTTCTCCAGAACAACTATGGCCTCTTTGTACGCCCCGTTGCGAAGAAGCGAATACCCGTAGGTATCCATGATTCCCGGGTGCTTTGGAGACAACCGGTACGCCCTCGCGGAAAATCTCAAGGCCAGTCGGCGCTGTTCATTCGTTCCATCGGCATAAATATAGGCAAGGTTGTTCAGGGCGGGAACGTAGGTCTCAGATTTCGCCAGTACCTGATTATATTTCACAACGGCCTTGTCGACAGTCCCCATCTGCTCGTGAAGGGCGCCCTCCGCGAAGACGGCGGGAATATATCCGGGATACTGCTTCTGGACTTCCTCGTAAATTTGCAGAGCCAGAGGAAACTGTCTTTTTCTCTCATACAGCTTCGCCAATGCCATTTTCACCTGACCGTTTCCACTCTCCACGACCAGAGCTTTTTTCGCCGAGTCAATGGCGCGATCCAGATCGTTCCGACCGGCATAGACCGAGGCAAGCGCCATATACCCCTGAGCGGATTTGGGCTTCAAGGCTATAATCTTCCTGGCATACTCCTCGGCCCTGCCGGTGTTTTTCATGGTTTCATATGTGCCCACCAGTATCGGAAGGGCGCGTTCGGGGCTGACCTTCTCGAGTTCCTCAAAGACCGCCGCTGCTTCCTTGTATTTCTTTTCTGAAAGGAGAATCTTTCCCTTTACATACAGCGCGCCGGCATCACGGGGATGGGCTTTTATCGCTTCATCAAGAACGGACAGCGCCTTTCCCGGATTTTTTTTATGAAAATGGTACTGAGCCAGCGAGACATAGCCGGCGGGTTGACGGGTTTCCGCGGCTTTCTTGTAATATTCAAGGGCTTCGGAATCTCTGCCCATAGCAACCAGGGTTGCGCCGCCTGCGATTAATCCTTTGAGGTTTTTCGGATCCCTTTTCAGAAGCGCCTTATATTCCTCTAGCGCCTTTCCGTATTCCTTCTTTCCCAGATAGTATCCCGCCATATTCATATACGGCGCCGGATGGTCTGGATTGGCTTGTTTTGCTTTCTGCAGAGATTCCAGCGCTTCTTTCGTCTTGTTCTGGCTGAAATAGGCGCCCGCCATGGTGTTGTAAAGGGCCGAATCCGATTTCTGCCCCCTTATCCCCTGCCGCAAAACCGCGATGGCTTTCTGGAAGTCTTTTTTCCGCAGATAATGGGCGGCCAGAAGCATTCGGTGATTGAGGGTTTCCGGGGACAACCTTACCGCTGTCTCAAGCTCCATCTCAGCCTGGCTCGGCATTCCTTTCCCCAGGAAATACATCCCTTTTTTGAGATGGACGTCGACGAGTCTGGGATCCAGCTCAACTGCCCTGTCGTACTCCGACAGCGCCTCGTCGTACATCCCTTTACCCATGTAGGAACTGCCGAGAATATTGTGCGCCAGAGCGTTTTTTTCATCCTGCTTCAAAACAGCCCTGGCTTCGGAAACAGCCTCATCAAACCGTTTCTGATTGAGCAGAATCATGGACACCATAAGCCTGGCGGGAAGGAAGGATGGACTGAAGTCTATGACTTTCTGGAACTGGCTCAATGCCGTCTCCAGTTCCCCGTTCATGTAATGACTCAGACCGAGATAGTAATAAGCTCGAGGCTCGGGTCTTAATTTGAGGGCATTCTGTAAATCTACGATGGACTTCTTGTAATCCTTCGCCTGGTAGTTTATCAGCCCCTTAAGCATGTACCCTGCAGGGCGTTTGGGAAATCTGGACAAGAGGTCATCTGCTATGCCCAACGCTCTGTTTTTCTCTCCTTTCTGCAGCAACAACAAGCCAGACTTGAAAATTGCCTCGGTATCATTGGGATTTATCGCGGAGACTCGATTATAGGCTTCAAAGGCTTTATCCCTGTTTCCCCGGGAGGCCTCGATACTTGCCAGCATATGCCAGGCTTGGGCGTTTTTATCTTCAATACTGATGATCTCACTAATCTGTTTGAGGGCGTCATCGGTCCTCCCTCCCTGCATATACACACCGGCAAGGGCAAGTTTCGCATGAGTACGTTTCGGTTCAGCCCTCAAGGATCCGGCCAGATATTTCTCAGCGACATCGAACTCCTTTTTCTGCGCATATGCCCTTCCCAATATTTCAAGAGTTTCGGCAGATTCACCGTTAGTTTTGACAAATCCTTCACTTTCGGCAATTGACTGATCCGACTTGCCCATCAAGAGATATATTTTCGCCAGTTCAAGCTGAAGATTTTTCCGCGACGGGTCTTGCCTCTGAACTTTCCGGAGTTCCTTTTCCGCTTGCTCGTACTTTCCTGCCGCCACATAGGCAATATGAAGCTGGTATCTTGCATCCAGGTAATTGGGATCCTTTTCGAGAGCATTTTTCAGGAGAACAATCGCTCCGGACGGATTACCGCCGCGAACCTGCTTTACACCCTCCGTGTACAACTCTTCCTTTGTCTTGCCGCTGCACGCGGAAAGGGCCAGTATCAAAACAACAATGAAAAATGTTCGCCTAGACAATGCTGTACCCTCCCGGACAAAATAGTTTATTCTGAACCAATTCCTTAACTAGCATGGTAAATCTGCCGTAATCTATCGGCTTTACCATACAGTAAGAGTTCTCAAGCTGTTCAAGCACCTCAATTATCTCCTTCCCCATGTAATCGGTAAGCACAATTACAGGAATCACGACTCCAACCAAATTGTTGAGAATTGACTTGCCGTAAGGATAGCTGGTGATGATCAACGCTGCGCCGTCAAGGATAGATCCAGAAATACCGTTCACGCCTTGCGCCAGCGACTCTGCTTCCAAGCCTTCACCTGAAAGTATCGAAAGACAAACACGGGAAAAACCCGCCTCATCCAATATGAATATCTTCTCCCGACTTTGCATGTAAACAACCTAGCAACCAACACGCCAAATTAATCTTTTTATAATAAAAACTTCACAAACTTATCCAATAATACCCCGTCGCATAAAAAAAGGTTTTCTGTATTTCTGAAAATTATCTACAATATCAATACATTACCAATGCAGTTCATATTGTGGGAAATAAGTCTGCCTCTATTTACGGAAAGACATAATCCAGGATGTCCCAGCTTGTCAGGCAAGATAAATTGCCTCTTATCTCCGTATTTCGTATCCAATCGCTACAGCTTTATTGTTGCCTGCGATTTAACAAAGATTTATCTCGAAACACAATTGATACCTATGGCAACACAATATGATTTAATGAACAATATTAGCAGGTTAATCCCAGCCTCTTGTTTCTTTTCGAAACATGTGTGGATTATTTGTTGAACAGTTCAGTTTTTGAATTGTTCATGTTGTGAGCAGCACTTTTCTTACATAAAAAGGGGATTGTTTGAATAACTCGGGTGGGGTTGCGGATGATAAATCCGAAACACTGAGAGCAATTGGCCTCATGGAGATGGAGAGAACGAGCCGAGTCGGCCTTGTAGGGTATTTCCGCCCAATGATGAAAAAACTCATCAGCCAAGCAGATGAGGTCATTGTACTGGAAGAATCCGAAGAACTGCACAGGGGAACATACCTTTTCAGGATGACCGGCGACCCGAAAGAACTGAGACACTGCGACAAGGTACTCATCTCGGTAACAGCCGTGCTTAAAGATTCATTGCCGGAGATGATTACATATTGCTCCGGAGCAAATTTCGTGACCGTCATGGGGCCAACGACGGGATTTCTTTCCGAAGCGCTTTTCGATCTGGGAATTCAATCAGTTGTATAGTCCCGCACGGTAAATCCCGACTTATTTCTCGATCTCTTCTCGAGCAGCGGAAAATGGGGCAATTCTACGCGCAAAGTGTGGTTATTGCCTAAATAGTTACGGCACATTACTGCTGCACTGCTTCCCGCAGGGATGCAGATCACCGAATCCTGTATAACCGGATTGTCAGTGATAAACCTGCCTGCATCCAATGTCTGCAGCACAAAACGGGAAAAAAGTCCAGACAGGTGTTCATAGGCCGTCTACCCTGCCCTTCCTTGATGACATCCTTCTCATGCAAATCTCCTTTCTGATCGAACAGCAAGACGGATGTCGATCGCAGCAAACATGTAAGACCCATATAACCCCCATGGAAGCAACAAGTTAAACCAGCCTTTGACCCGAACTGAAATACTGACCGGTCATTAAGCAGAAACCATATCAGTGCATATTGCACTATTGCCGACGACGGCCACGGCCATCCTTTTGCGGCGGTTCAATGCCGAGTTGCCGTATCTTGCGGAACAGGGTGCTGACATCAATACCCAGTTCCACGGCGGTGCGTTTCCGGCTGCCGCCGTTGCGGTGTAACGCTTCCGAAATGACCATTTTTTCAATCGCATCAAGGCGCATGGGCCGGGCGACATCGGAGTTCCGTCCAGTTGTCGGCCTCAGTTCAGGAGGGAGATGAATCATCTCGATTATTCCGCCCCGGCACATTACGAAGGCCTGCTCGATGATATTCTCCAGTTCGCGAACATTCCCGGGATAGTCATACTCCATCAGCCTGGCCAATACATCATTGGACACACCGGCAATGCTCTTGCCGTGCAGCCCGTTGAACTTTGTGACGAGACGCTCCACCAGCAGGGGGATATCCTCACGCCGTTTCCTGAGTTCGGGCAACTCCAGGCGCACCACGTGAATACGATAGAAAAGGTCCTCGCGAAATCGTCCCGCCCTGACTTCATCCAGCAGAACCCTGTTCGTCGCGGCGATCACGCGCACATCAACGGCAACCGGTTTTACGGAACCCAAGGGCTCGATGGTCCTCTCCTGCAGCACTCGAAGCAGCCGTACCTGCATTGCCGGAGAGACGTCTCCGATCTCATCCAGGAAAATAGTCCCGCCGCCGGCCAGGGAAAATCGACCCGGTTTGTCCCGCTTGGCATCGGTAAAGGCGCCCGCCTTGTATCCGAACAACTCGCTTTCCAGCAGCGTGTCCGGAAGCGCGGCGCAGTTTACCGCAACGAAAAGCTTATCCTTTCGAGGTGAAAGATTGTGGATGGCGCGGGCGAAAAGCTCCTTTCCCGTACCGCTCGGACCTTCAATAAGCACTGTGCTGCCGGATTCGGCAACAAGCGGCAACACATCGAAAAGACGCATCATTGCCGGACTGCGGCCCACGATGTCCTCAAATGTGTATCGCCCATGAAGCTCTTTCCGGAGTTGTTCCACCTGGGTCAGATCCTGAAAGGTCTCAACCCCGCCGATGATCGTTCCCGCATTGTCCTCCAGCAACGCCGTGGATAACCGAATCGGCATTCGCTCCCCCTGCCGGTTGATAATATGGGCGGTGGCGTTTACAACCGGCAGGCCGCTGGTCATGGTGCGGCGAAGAGCGCAATCCTTTTCGCAGATATCCGCCCGGAACACATCGCAACAGCGGCAACCGATCGCCTCCTCGCGACTGATGCCGGTAATCCTTTCCGCCGCGGCGTTGAATGTGGTGATGCGCCACTCCCGGTCAACCGTGAAAACGCCTTCGTTCACCGAATCGAGGATAACGCTTTCCCGTTCTTCGCTATTGTTTCCACGAGGCATTGACATCCTCCCTGGCACCAGCCCATTAATCGGGCTATTTGCAATTATTATGTCCACATATAATTGCAACATGCACGTTTAAGTCAAGCAAATATTTTGTCGTCCAATATCAACCTATTGTATTTATTGTCACATTACGACTTACCACATTATGGCATGCAATGTGCTTTTTCATATATATGAGAGTTGCGATTCCACAATGGGAAGGCAGGGTTTCCCCGGTGTTCGATGTGGCAGGCAGCCTGCTCCTGGTCAACCTGGAGCACGGGGTTGAAATCGCCCTCCGGGATGTCGTCATGACGGACGATATCCCGGCAGAGCGTGCGCGGCGCATGGCAGCCATGGGAATTCACACACTCATCTGCGGCGCCGTTTCCCGACCTCTGGAACTTGCCCTTCAGCATTCCGGCATCGAGGTCATTTCACAGATATGCGGAGATGTGAACCAGGTTCTCTACGCATACAAAAATGGCCGGATAGGTCAGCCGATGTTTTTCATGCCGGGATGCCGTGGGTATCAAGGGCGGTTTCGCTGAAGAAAGTGCGGAGGAAGTTAATAACAGAGGATCAATTCATCGAGAAGGCCCTCCGAAGTGGAGAGAGGCGAGTATGGAAGGAGGTCGATATTATGCCGCTGAAAGATGGAACAGGACCGTCACAAAGCGGCAGACACGGAGGAAAAAGGATGGCTGGCCCATATGCGGCCGGTCCCGGCGGGGAGTGCGTGTGCCCAAAATGCGGCAGGAAAACCACTCACATAGCCGGACAGCCGTGCAATCAGCAAAAGTGTCCCGACTGTGGCGCAACCATGGTTCGTGGATAACACGGACCCGGAAGAGAAAGGAGGATGCGACATGCCAAGAGGAGATGGAACAGGCCCGGCTGGGTTCGGGCCAATGACGGGAAGAGCGGCGGGTTATTGCGCCGGTTATCCTGCACCCGGATTTATGAACCCCTACGGAAGAGGATTCGGAGGCGCCCGGGGTCGCGGAGGCGGCGGTTTCGGCTGGCGGAACCGGTTTTACGCGACCGGCCTGACGGGATGGCAACGGGCAGGAACGGGAGGAGCGCCACCCTACGCGCCTTATGCTCCCGGATATGGCGCTCCCTTTACCAGGGAGCAGCAAATCGATGTCCTCAAGGGCCAGGCCGGATGCCTTGAAAGCGAACTGGAAGCTATCCGCAAACGCCTCGAAGAGCTCGAGGCTGGAAGCGGCGAATAATCCCACCGAAAAAAAGGTCTGAACGGAACAGCCGCTGGAGCCGCGGATACTGACACAGCGGCTTCAGCGGTTGATTGCGTCAAAGAAGTGAGTGGTATCAGTGTTATCCTACGTTGCCGGTCTCCGCTCGAGAGTAGACGCTCAATGTTTTTTCGTGCCGGGTGTGCAAGCCATAATTCTCGATGAAAACGGAAATGTCCTTCGGCAGCGAAGTTCACGAAGAGACCTGCATAACCGTTCTCTGCGCTGAACCAATGGCTCTCTATTCAGGGCCTGATCAACGATTCAGCTATCCCAACAGTGACGAGGTGCAACCATTCGCCAGTGGAAGGGAGAGCGGCAAGCAAAGTGTGGGAAGGCTGGAAAACCGACATGGAATGCGACTAGATTTTCTGGTGGGTTTCTGCCTCAACAGTTTTGGGAATTGTTATTCGAACCGGCAAACGCATCTCCCCGTTTGCCGGTATTTTTTCCGTCCCTGAACCGGCTTCCAGTTTCAGAATGTAATGATTTCGTAACCGTTATCCCTGTATGACGCCATTGCGGGATGTCCCGACATATCACCCAGAAGAGCAAGGCCCTGCTCTTTCGCCGCATCCAGCGTGCCCATTTTCGACGAACACGCCTTGCATACACCTTCGACCAATCCCGCCGCAAGACTCTGCTTCCACAATCCGTTCAGGGGGTTTTCGGGTTTTACCAGCTCCGGGACCAGTTTCACCGATGCGCCTTCAATGACGATTTTCGTGTCATGCCCTCTGCTTTTCATGTCCAGGGCATTCAAGAGGACATGGATGAAACACATGGGTTCTCCATTGAAAACAAAAAGCGCGAATTTTTTCATGTGACAACTCCTTTCACAAAAGTACTCGATTAGTACAAACATACCATCTCGCATACCGTCTTCAAACCAGCTTCCACCGCCCCTGTTTCATAAGGGAGTAATGCGCACGCCGATATCGCTCGGTTTCCCGAAAAAGACCGAAGACAATACCAGGA
>CAZFCG010000005.1:0-71745 GCA_964517595.1 uncultured Geobacter sp.
TCTTCGCGTGTTCAAATCCCCCCTCTCCCTGACCCTCTCCCACTAGGGGAGAGGGGATTATTTGTTGCGTCGAATCAAGTGTTACCGGGTGCTGGATTTGGAGGTTACAGGCATCTTCCGTTCGCCCCAGAGGGGTGGATGAGGGGTATTTTGACCTGGCGCGAATAACCTTCAAAGCTTCAGAAGCGCCATTCCCGATTCGGGGTCCAGCTCGCGGACCGCCGTTGTGCCGGTGATTTCCAGGACAACCGCCTCGAGGACGAGAAAGGCCTCAGAGCCCTCCCGCAGACAGCCTGCCTTGACCGTATCGCGCTTTCCGAAGGCGCCGTGAAAATGGATCTTCGGCAGGCCTTCGTGAAGGAACATGGTTCCGAAACCCACAATCTCGTGACTCTCGCTGAGCTCCCTCCACACCGGGACCGGAGGCATGGACTCGCTCTCCGGACCCGCCACAAACCTCCCTTTTTTCATGCCGCCAACGAGATGAAAGGCCGCGGCGCTGATTTTTTCCCTTGCGGAAAGGTCTTTCAACCCTTCAAGCACATTATCCCCATCCTCGAAACGGACGATAAACACCCTTCCGATTTCACCGCACTGGTATTGCATAAGCCCGTTACCCTCCCGCGAGTTTGACCCGAAAACCGCGACGCTCAAGCTCTGCAAGGAGCAGCTCCCGGTGATCTCCCTGAATCTCGATTACCCCATCCTTGACGGCGCCTCCGGTCCCGCAGCGGCGTTTCAAATCGCCTGCCAGGGACTTCATCCCCTCACCGTCCATCAACACGCCGGTAATCACGGTTACCGTCTTCCCTCCCCGCCCCTTAGTCTCGCGGCGGATCCTGACGATCCCGTCACCCGTGGCAGGGGCCGCTGCCTTCCGGCAGATGCACTCGGCGCTCTTCCTGCCGCACCTGGGGCACATCCGCCCCCATTCCGATGAATAGACGAGGAAAGATTCCCCATGTCTGTTTTTACTCATCAAGCAACCTCCCTCCGGCGGTTCTCACGAAACAGCCGGCTTTTCCCGGATCAGGCGGTTGAAGTTCTCCAATGATTCTCTTCGGGCAGCGCCGGCCGCTGTTTTCAGTTATGTAACCCGAAAAGCTCCGGCGCAACGGAAGTGACATAGTACGATGAATCCACCGCAAGGGGAAAGGGAAAAAAGCCTCATGGATCACAATTTTCCCTTGACACATCCGTATCGGGAATTGTATAAATCTAGCTTTCGAATACTCATATCAACCGTTACATATAACCGGGAGGTGCAGTTTGGCTCATCACAAGTCGGCCCTGAAAAGGATCAAGCAGAACGCAAAGAGAAGCGAGAGAAACAGACACGTCCGTTCCACCCTGCGGACCTTCATAAAGCGGGTACGGGAGGCGGTAGCCGCAAAAGACGCAACCCTTGCCAGGGAGTCCCTCGTAGCGGCGATTCCCTATATCGACGCGGCCGCTTCCAAAGGCGTCATTCACCGCTCCAACGCTTCACGCAACGTCTCCAGACTCAACAAGCTGGTTAACACGCTTGCCTAGAAGAAATCGAGGGCGACAGCGCACGCAGGGCTCTCAACGCAAAAGCTGAAAATATAAAAAAAGGGCCCGGAAGGGCCCTTTTTTTATAAGCCGGCCTTCGTAAGCCCTTTTCTTCAGCCCATCCCGGAGAGGTCTCTATGTGGATCGCTCCGCCTCACCCTGACAACAGACATCGAAAAGGAAATCCTGCAAATGGATCTCCGGCTTCAGACGAGTCGATTTCAGAGACATATCCACCTCGTGGAGCTTTTTGAACACCCTCCTCAGTTCCGCCACCTTAAAGTTTCCAGCTTGCCGGATGACCCCCTGCAGGAAATAGGGATTAATACCCGCTTTATTCCCGATGTCATGGGCAGGGGTCCCACGATCCATCAACTCCCTGACCTTCCATAACTGCCGGAAATGGCGGGCAATCATCGCCACAATCACAAGAGGGGCCTCACCGCCGCGCAACAGGGTATCCAGGCTGCGCATAGCCTTGTCCGGCATCCTGCCGCCGAGCGCATCGGTCAGCTCGAATACGCTGTTGATTTTCGTGTCCGATACGACGGAACGGATATCGGCCACGGTAATCACATCCCGCCGGCCAACAAACAGCGACGCCTTTTCCAACTCCGAGACGAGTTCTCTCAGGTTGTTGCCCACCAAGTGGGCCAGCATCTCGCCCGCGGCCGCCTCGAGTCTCTTGCCGAGGACCGACACCTCATTCCTGATGAAAGCAGGGAGCTGGTTCTCGTAAAGGCGCCTGAATTCCACCAGAGCGCCACCCTTCTTGATCTCGGCGAAAAACTTCTTCCGTTGATCTATTTTTTCACCGGCAAAAAGGAGACATGCGGAGGGTGAAGGATTCCGGACACAGGAGAGAAGGATCTCCTGGGAAGCAGCGCTGAGCTCGTCCGCCTTTCTTACCAGAACGACCCGCCTGGATGAAAACATGGGGATGGTCGCGGCGGCCTCCGCGATCTCCTCCCCTTTATTTTCAGCGCCGTAAAAGACATTCAGGTTGAAATCACGCATGTCCGGCGGAACAAGGCGCTCCACTATGCGCCTGACGAGCCTTTCCATCAGGTAAGGCTCGTCGCCGTACATATAATAGAGGGGACCAATGTCCCCCCTCTCTATAGTGTTCAGCAAATCCTGATACTTCATCTGGTGACCATTCATCCTGAAAACGGTAGTTGGCGTTATCCGAAGAGAACGACTTCGGCCTGATTCGTTGCTGCTCTCGGCGAAATGGAGCGTCAACAGCCGATGGTGTCCGAACCCGCAGGGTGAGTTCATCGGCTGTAGCGAAATGAGCCTGGAGCAGCAGAAGAAGGACATCCGGAGTGAACGAAGGATGACTCCAACTGCCGAATATAGGTTCAGAAATCTTCCGTGATTTTCAGATAGAGCTGCTGGGCAAGCCGTCGGCAAATCTCCTGGACGGCGGCGTCTTCGCTGTTCTGCTGGATTCCGATATCCTGGCTGGCGGGAAAGTCCTGGCTCCAGGATATGCGGCCGCGCCATACAACGGCCTGAGTGCCGCTCTTTCGCAGGGTCGCCGAAAGCGACATGGTCGCGGCATATTCCATTATCTCATCCTTGCCGCTGTAGGATACGGCGTTTTTGTCATAGTGCAGAACCTCACCCGACAGGAGGTAGTCGGTCGGGCCCGTCTGGACTATGCGCAGCCCCCTGCGCCTGGAAAACTCGTCAACAATGTTATTGAGTAGGATGTTCTCCAGATTCGACCTGTAGGTCTTGTTGGCGAAGATAGGAATACTGACCGTGGCCCCTTCTCCGAAGCGGGAGACGTTGTCCCGGGATATGGCATGATACCCGCATCCCGGGAAGAGACAGGTGAGAGCCAGAAGAAGTATGCCCAGCAGCCTTGTTTTCACGTTGAACCCCTTCATCCGACCACGATGTTCAGCAGCTTGCCCGGCACATGGATAATCTTCCTGACGGTCTTTCCCTCGGTGTGAGCCCGAATCTTCTCGTCCGCCAGGGCTGCGTTCCGAACATCGTCCTCGCCCGCGTCCACTCCTACGGTCACCTTGCCCCGCAGTTTGCCGTTGACCTGCACAACAACGGTAATCTCGTCCTCCCTGATGGCGTCCGGGTCGTAGACGGGCCATGAAGCGGCGCCTATGCCCTCTCCATGCCCGAGGCATTCCCACAGCTCTTCCGTGATATGCGGGACGAAAGGGGCCAGGAGAAGGACGACGCTTTCCAGCGCCTCTTTCACTACCGCCGCGTTTGCCGGCTCTCTTTTGCCTTCAAATGCGTAAACGGCGTTCACCAACTCCATAATCGCGGCAATGGCGGTATTGAAATGAAAACGCTCTTCGACGTCCTCGCTCACCTTCCTTATGGTCCTGTGCACTATCCTCCTCAGGTTGCGGCCCTCCGCGGAAAGCCCAGCGCCTTCCACCGGGTCGTCCGCGCGGCTCACCAGCGGAGACAGTTCGTACACCATTTTCCACACCCGGTTCAGAAAGCGGTAGCTTCCCTCGACGCCCTGATCGCTCCAGTCCAGGTCTCTCTCCGGCGGAGAGGCAAACAGGGAAAAGAGCCGGGCCGTATCGGCGCCAAAGGAGTCTATCAGGGCATTTGGATCCACCACGTTCCCCTTGGACTTGCTCATCTTCGCGCCGTCCTTGATCACCATGCCCTGGGTAAGGAGGTTTTCAAACGGCTCATCGATATTCACATAGCCCAGATCCCTGAGGGCCTTGGTAAAAAACCTGGCGTAAAGGAGATGGAGAACCGCGTGCTCAATCCCTCCGATATACTGATCCACCGACATCCAGTATTCCGTCTCATCCCGATCCAGGGGACCTTCCTCGAATCTGGGACAGCAGTAGCGGAGGAAGTACCAGGAAGACTCCACGAAGGTATCCATGGTATCCGTCTCACGTCGGGCCGGCTCTCCGCACAGGGGACAGGGAACGTTCGCGAAAGAGGCAATCCTGTCCAGCGGGTTGCCCCCCTCGCCGGTAAATGTGGCGTCCATGGGGAGGAGCACGGGGAGGTCTTTATCCGGAACGGGCACGGCCCCGCAATGCTCGCAATAGATAATCGGGATCGGGTTGCCCCAGTACCTCTGGCGGGAAATGCCCCAGTCGCGCAGGCGGTAGGTTACGGTCTTCTTGCCCAGTCCCTCTTTTTCAAGGAAATCGGCGATCCTTTCCTTTGCCTCACCGCTCTTCATGCCGTCAAAATCACCGGAATTCACCATAATCCCTTCTTCGGTGAACGCCTCGGTCATGGTCTCGGGATCCAGATTCCCACCTTCGGGGCTGATAACCACCTGGAGAGGGAGACCATACTTCCGCGCGAACTCGAAGTCACGCTGATCATGTGTCGGAACCGCCATGACCGCGCCGGTGCCATATTCCAGGAGGACGAAATTGGCCAGATACACCGGCATCCGTCTCCCGGTCACGGGATTGACGCAGTACGCTCCGGTAAAGACCCCTTCTTTTTCCATTTCATCCCCGGTGCGATTCCGCTTGTCGGTGCGTTTCATCCTCTCTATGAACGCGGCCACATCCTCCCGTCTTTCCTCCGCGGTTATCTCCATGGCAAGGGGATGCTCCGGGGCGAGGGACATGAAAGTCGCGCCGAAAAGGGTATCCTGGCGGGTAGTGAAGACCCGTATCACTGAAGAGCTCCCGTCCACCCGGAAATCGATCTCGCATCCGTGGCTCTTGCCGATCCAGTTGCGCTGCATGGTGAGGACCCGCTCCGGCCATCCCGGAAGGCGGTATGTGTACTCCAGGAGTTCCTCCGCGTAATCGCTGATCCGGAAAAACCACTGATCCAGCTCCTTCTGTTCCACCATGCTGTCGCAGCGCCAGCAGCACCCCTCCTCCACCTGCTCGTTGGCGAGAACCGTCTCGCACTTCGGGCACCAGTTGACAAAGGAGTTCTTCTTGTAGGCAAGCCCCTTTTTGAACATCTCCAGGAAGATCCGCTGCTCCCAGCGGTAGTATCCCACGTGGCAGGTGGCAAGCTCACGGTCCCAGTCGTAGGAGAAACCGAGTTTCTTCAGTTGGGCCCGCATGTACTGGATGTTCTCGTAGGTCCAGTCGGCGGGGTGGCTTTTGTGCTGAATGGCCGCGTTTTCCGCCGGCATTCCGAAGGCGTCCCACCCCATGGGGTGGAGAACGTTGCGGCCCCGCATCCTCATGAATCGGGCCACCACATCGCCTATGGAATAGTTGCGCACATGCCCCATGTGAATACGGCCCGACGGATAAGGAAACATCTCCAGCAGGTAGTACTTTTCTTTATCGTCATTTCTGGCGGCCTTGAAAACCTTGCCCGACTCCCAGAAACGCTGCCATTTCTCTTCCACCTCTTTCGGCGTATATCTCTCTTGCACTTTCCCTTACCTCCGGAATTTCTTTGGCTAATATGATGTATTCTCAGTCAAAATCCCTCTCGTCCGCCCCTCCAGCCGCCTTCCCCCCATGGGAGAAGGGATATTTATCGGCCCCTCTCTCATCGGAGCAGGGTGGCCGAAGGCCGGTTGAGAATATCTGACGGGATCATGGCGGTTGATGCAATCAGCTTACGGGACAAGGCTGAAAGACCCATGAATCTGGCGGGAAAAACGGTTCACGCCTTCTTGAGGAGAGAGCGGGCCAGCTCCAGGATACGGTTCGCCTGAATGGGCTTTGTAACATAATCGTTGGCGCCGAGGGCAAGGGCCCGTTCCCGATCCTCACGGGCGCCCTCCGTAGTAATGACCACAATGGGCACCTCACGGTAATTTGCGTCGTTACGCACCAGGCTGACAAGCTTCAGTCCGTCCATTATGGGCATATTGATATCCGTCAGTATCAGGTCGAATTTTTCCGATGAAAGCTTCTTCAGCCCGTCAACTCCGTCGGTTGCCTCAACGATGCGCACCCCGGGCAGCCTCTTTAAGGCGAAAGAGATAAGCTGCCTCATGGTCGGGGAATCCTCAATAATCAGAATCTTGTTTTCAGGCATGGATTCATTTCCTCCGCTGCTGTCAGCTACTTTGTCAGCAGGTTGATAAAGCCCTGAATGGTGGAGAGCTTCCGCTCAGACTCGGAATAAAGCTTTGAGCTGAAGATCGCCGTGGCCGCATGCCCCGCCAGCAGGGTAAATAACTCATAATCAACAGGCGCGAAGGTCTTTTTCTGAAGCAGAAGCTTGTATATGACTATAACGCCTATGACATGCTCCTTGATCTTGAGGGGGATGCAGACCATCGGATTCAGGAAGTCACGCCGGTACACAGTGACATCATCCACGAAGAAGTTATCCCCGGTCTTGGCGACCATCCCGATGACCCCGCCACCCAGTTTCACGGAGGGCAACTCCTCCCTGGACACACCTTCGGTGGCCACTGCATTCAACTCATTTGTCTTTTCGTCAAGGAGCATAATGGCGAACTCCTCGGCGCCTATGAGATTTATGATGATCTCGGTGATTATCTGCAAAACCTCGCGGAAATCCAGGGTGGAGTGAAGCTGATAGCTGGCGATGTAGAGATTGGCCAGGTTGTTGTTTTCCGACTCAATCTCCACGTAACGCTCGGCGAAATCCTGGTTTTCCCGCTCCACCTGGGCTATGCGCTCGAGAATCTCCTTTTTCTCGTTTTCCAGTTTGTCCACCAGATCGGAGAGCTTACGGTTTTCTTCCGTTACGACGATATCAGCGCCGGCAGAATGAGCGCTTTCTTCCAGTTGAAGTAGGCGAAAGCGGAGCCGTTCATTCTCCTTCAGGAGCTCCTGCGTGAACTCCGCCCCTTTCTTGAAAAGCTGCAGAAACTCCTCCGCCTTGCTGGAGACCCCTCTATCCTCTTCTCTAGCCATTGTTCGCTCCTCTCAGTTTGTCCGCCCTTCATAACCGGACCGCGCCAGTATTTCCCCGGCAATCCTTTCCAGGGGAATGACCGCATCCACCTTCCCGGTTGCTACCGCGGCCCTCGGCATTCCATAGATCACGGCAGACTCCTCCGATTCAGACAGAACCTGTCCTCCCGCATCCTTGATGGCTCGGACCCCCAGGCTGCCGTCACTCCCCATTCCGGTGAGGACAACCCCCATCAGACGGGCGCCGAAGATGTCGGCGCATGACTGGAAGAGCCTGTCCACGGATGGCTGGCAGGTGTCGGTCGGACCCGGTTTCAGCAGTCGCACCGTGATTTCGCCATCCTCGTTCCGCAGGACCATGTTTTTCCCACCCGGCGCAATCAGCGCCTTGCCGCGCATGACCGGCTCGCCGTCGCATGCCTCAGTGACCTCGAAGCCCGAAGTCCTGTTGAGCCTTTCCGCGAAGGTCCGGGTAAAACCAGGGGGCATATGCTGGGACACCAGGAGCGAGAAGGGAATATCTCCCGGCAGCGCCGAAAAGATGCTCTGCAGCGCGGGAGGCCCGCCAGTGGACGCGCCTATGGCAACCGCTGAAACCACTCCGCCCAGCCGCTTCCTGGGCGCATACAAGGGAGGAGGGTCCTCAGGGGCCTCGGGCGCCAAGGCGCGCGGTGTCGGGGCCGGCGCCTCCCACCTCTTCCTGATACAGGACATGTTCAGGTTGAATACTCCACGGACCTTATCGTGCAGATCCCCGCGGATGGCATTCAACTCATCGGATATCCCGGCCGTGGGCTTGGCGATAAAATCCACCGCCCCCAGCTCCAGCGCCTTGAAGACCCGCTCGTCTCCTCCCTGCGCGCTGACCACGATGACAGGGGTCGGCAGCCTGCTCATGACGATGCGCAACAGGGTAAAGCCGTCCATGCGCGGCATCTCTATATCGAGGGTGACCAGGTCCGGTTTCATTTCCAGGATGCGCCTGATACCTTCCTCTCCGTCGACCGCGTAACCGATAACCTCAACCTCCGGCATCGCCTCCAGCATCTTGGTCAGGGTGCGCCGGTTGAAGGCTGAATCATCGATGACGAGAACACGTATTTTCTTCAAATGCATCCTCCCTTCACGGTGACAGCATGGGGCTTCTGGTAGACCATGTCGGTTTTCAGATGCTTCAATGAGAAGGCGGTCGTAGTGTTGAGGAGCGACTCCGAATGCCCCAGGAGGAGATACCCCCCCTCGCGGAGCGAACGGTAGAAGGATTCCACCACCCTTTTCTTGGCAACCTGATCGAAATAAATAATGACATTGCGGCAGAAGATGACATCCATCTTGCCCAGCAGGATCATCCGGTTTTCATCCAGCAGGTTCAGATGGCTGATGCTTACAAGGGATCTGACCTCATCGCTTATGCGATAGAGGCCGTCCTGTTCCTGGAAAAAACGGCGCATCCTCGCCTCTTCGGTCGTACGGAAGGAAGACGCCCCGTAGACCCCCTTGCGGGCGTGCTGAAGGACACGGTGACTGATATCCGTGCCCACTATTTCGACCTTCCAGCCACGGAAAAACCCGGCCTCGATGATGAGCATGGCGATGGTATAAGGTTCCTCGCCGGTGGAACACCCGGCGCTCCAGATGCGAAGGGTCCGATCGCCCCTTTTTTCCTTCTCGTGCCTCAGTTCCGGGAGGATTTCACCCGAAAAGGCGTTCAACTGGAACTCCTCCCGAAAAAAATAGGTCTCGTTGGTGGTCAGGATATCCATTATGGCGGAAAGTTCCTGATCCCTGTCGCGGCTGTACTTGAGAAGACGATAATAGTCCCTGAACCCGGACAGCTGGTGAAAGGTCACCCTTCGTGTCAGGCGCTTTTCCAGCAGGAACCTGGCGTCTCCATCGAAATAAAGGCCGCAGTGGTCGTAAACGAGGTCCCTTATGAGACGGAACTCTTCCTCCGTCATATTCACTTTCGGCTCGTTATCAAATATCATGAGAACCTTTTCAGGACATCAACCATCAGGTTTCTCACCAGATCGTCGCTCTCCGTCTCCAGCGCACTAGTAAGGAGCGGCGCCGCGGCGGCGCCGCGTCTCTCAGCGAGGATCCGGACCGCCGTACCGCGCACATCCCAGTGGTGATGCTTGAGGAGCGATTCCACCCCTTCCTCCAGCCACGGATCATCACGACGCGCCAGCAACTCTATGGCCGCCTTTACCACATCTCCGTCACTTCCCGCCGCCGCACGCCGGATCAGCTCCAGCGACTTCTCGCCCTCTAACAGGGCAAGGGCGTCCAAGGCCGCGAGACAAACCAGACCGTCGGGGCATGTCAGGGCGGCCTCGATCTCCGGCAGGGAGCGGATACCGCCAGCCTTGCCCAGGCTCCTCACGGCCGAGCAGCGGACCCAGGAATCCTCATCCCGCGCGGCGATAAGGAGCGCATTGAAGGATTCTTCACCTTCCGTCTCCCCCAAGGCATCGGCGGCCGCGGCACGGACCTCCGGATTCTCATCCGTGAGGGCAAGGATTAAATGATTGAGAGCCGCCCCCCCACCCAACTCGGAAAGTCCCTGAACGGCCGCCTTCCTTACCCTGGCGTCCTCATCGGTCAGAAGCAGAGAAAGACGCTCCTGGTCACGCAGGGCGCCGCAGAGAAACGCGGCATACAGCCTCTTGTCCGGGTCGTCCGAACTGACGAGGGCCGCCGAGACGGCGTCCACGGATGAAGGGTCCGTGGAGGAGAGCATCGAGAGCGACTCCAGGGCCGCTTCCCGGACATAGGGATCGAAGTCGTTCAAAAGCATGGCGATGTCGGGGATAAGGGATGAAAGGCCAATCCTCCCAGCGCAACGCGAGGCTGCCTCCCGCACCTGGGGAGACTGGTCGGTCGTCCCCTTCCGTACCAGGCTGACGCAATCCGGGGCATCCATCTGCATGCACAGGCGAAGGATGTTTGTTTTTCCGCTTTCATCGGCAGCGGAAAACTCCTGCTCCAGAAAGGGAAGCGTAACCGCCCCCATGGAGCGAAGGGCGCCGACGCAAACGGGGAGTAGCCGTTCATCACCGCACGATCGCATGATGGCCGGCGCCGCCCGCCCATCCCCGATGATGCCCAGTATGCCTACAACAGCCCCGAGCAGTTCCTGGTCCGAGGTATCCAGCAGGTCGACAAGGGCGTTAACGGTGGGGGTTCCCGCGTAATCAGCGATCAATGAATCAAGCCCTCGGGTATCTCCATCCCGGCTTATCCTTCCCCTGACTTCCATGAACGCCTTTGCCGCGGACTCGCGAATACTCCTGCCGTTCCCGGCCAACCCCTCCGCCAGCAGCCGCGCCGCATCCATCCCGCCCATGGCGCCCAGACACTCATATACCGCTTTTTTCAGGAGAGGGTCCGCCAGAAAGGGGGTGATTGACTGAATGGAAAAGGGAGAACCAATGGCGGCCAGGGCCCCCAGGATTGTATGGCGGAACGATACATCAGGCAGGGAAAGGGCTTCAATGAGGGCCGGCACGGCTCTTTCGTCCCCCATACTCCCCAGACTTTCCGCCGCCGAGTTCCGGACATTCCGGTCCCCGTCGTTAAGGACCTTTATCAGACAGGGGAAGGAAGATTTGTCTCCGATGGCCCCCAGGATGTCAATCACGAACTTGCGGACATCGGCGTCAGGGTCTTCGACGTGGGCGACAAGAACCGGGACCGCCTCCTCACCCAGCCTCTCCAGCGTTTCAGCCGCCAGATTTCTCAGACCGGCGTTATCCGGAGAACGGAGAAGCTCAAAGACCTCCTCCGCGAACTCCAGTGCGGCGGGGGAGGCGAGATATACAGACAAGGCCTCCTTTCGCACACGCCAACTGGGATCGCCCATGGCCGCATAGAGATATTTCCGGACCGCACACAGCGGAAATGAAGAGAGGCCCAGAACCGCTGAACGGCGCGCCTCCTCATCAGGGGACGAAAGCCCCTCCGCGATACGACCCGGATCATTCCCCCTGCGGACAACGTTCATGCGGGCAATCCTCCTTCCATTCCAAACGCGTATATGGAACCTTCCAGACCCATCATACGGAACCACTACCTCGTTTCGTCCACGGCCGGTTTCCCGGCCCTTTCCCGCTCCAGAAATGCGTCAATGGCCTCTTCCAGATAGGAAGTGTCCGCGCGGACCTCTTCGGGAATCCTCCGTTCATACAGAGAAAACCCTTCGGAGATCTCTTCCCGCAGAAGGTCGCGGAACGTACCTTCGCGAACCCCCTCTTCAACCTTTTTCTGATTATAGAGAACTATGTCGCTCACAATGATGCGGGCCAGCCTCCTAGCCCTTTCGTGGGCCTCAAGGACCTCCGGAGCTGATGCGGCGCAGGTCTTGGCCTCTTCATCACTCCGGATCCGCTCCCGCATCGCTTCCTGTTCTTCTAGCTCGCCAGGGGACAGCTCCCGCGGATCGGTCTCCCTCTCATTCCCCGCCGGCGCCGGCTGTCCGGCGGGCTGCTCCAGGGCAGCCTGACCGAACACCAGGCTGTATATCTTCGCGGCCAGCGAGTCCGGAATGTGATGTTTTTCAATATAGTCGTCGGCCCCGTAGAGGGATTGCGGCTCCCTCTTGTACCTTGTCTTGTCATATATGGAAGCGACAAGGATGGTCTTGACAGAGGCAAGAGAGGGATTGCCACGCACCCTCTCGCAGATCTCGAAGCCGTACATGCCGGGGAGGGCCACATCCAGGAGGACCACGTCCGGAATGCGTTCCTCTATGGCTGCCAGGGTTTCATGTCCGTCCTGAAAGGAGAAAACGGTGAAAGGTTCAGAGGAGAGCGACTGCTCCACCTCCCGGCAAAAATCAAGGCTTTCATTGGCCACCAGCACGGTAAGCGGCCTTCCGCGCCGCATCCGCTCCGCGTCCGCCGGGGACGGGTCCGCGGTCCGGGCGGCGCCGGAGACACGGAAAAGCGTACGGCAACGGCTGCATCTGAGAATACTACCTTCCGCCTTCACCTTAGAGTCGTCAAGGCGGAAGCGGGTCCTGCATTTCGGGCACCCCACTAGCATGGCTGCAATATTTCCCTCCCGGAAAAAGGCTGGCTCAGAGACAAATACAACGGCGCCTTCCATCATCTGGAGCGGCGCGCTACGGTTCCGGCCGGACCTCCGAGGCGCGGAATCCGTTCAACTCATTGGACTCGCCTGCATCCAGAACCGCATCCAGGTTCACCAGCAGAAGCATGGAATCACGCACAAGGCAGACTCCAATGAGGTAACGGTATCCCTTGGCCTTTACGACAGCAGGCGGCGGACGCAGGTCCCTCACCGGAATCGATACGACCTCCGTCACAGAATCTACCATAAGACCCAGCGGCTGGCGGTCCACCACCGCGATGAGCAGTCTGCATGCGCCCCCTTCACCATGTGCCGGGAGCCCGAATCTTTTCCGGAGGTCCACCACCGGAATGATAGCCCCCCTCAGGTTGATGACCCCCTCGAGAAAGGAAGGGGCATCGGGCAGGGCAGCCAGACGAAGCGGTTTGATGATCTCCCGCACCCGCATGATGTCGAGCGCGAAGATATCGGAACCGAGACGAAAGCAGACAACCTTGATTTCCTGGATATCCCCGTCCACCCGGCCACCTTTCAATGCAGATACCTCATCGGAGCGACACGTTCACGATCTTTTCCAGATCGAGGAGAATCAGCATCCTTCCCCCATGCCGTCCGATTCCGGTCACGAACTCGCGATCCATTCCTTCCAGCACCTGCGGGGCCTTCTCTATTTCCGAGGACTTCAGACCGATCACCTGGAACACCTCGTCCACCAGCAGGCCGCATGCGCCATCTTCCTTCTTGACGATGATAATCCTCTCCGTACCCGGTGAATGCGCTGGTGGAAGACCAAGCCTCGGACGAAGGTCGAAGACCGGTATGATTACTCCCCTCAGAGACAGGACCCCAGCAACGAAAACCGGCATGCGGGGCACCTCGGTTACGGCTCGCGGCTTGATTATCTCCCTTATCTCCAGGAGACTCAGGCCATAATCCTCATCCGCCACCCGGAAGCGCAGATATTTCAGGATATCTCCGGACGAGTCAGAAGTCTCGTCCAGGTGTGCTTCCACTGTATCCGCGGCGGTTCCCGCCCGCCGCCGTCCTTCCAGGAGGACAGCAAGGGGATCGAAATACTCCTGGACAACCGGTTCCTCCCGCGGATATGCGCCCGGCTCTCCCCGGGGCGTCACTGGATCCGGCAAAGGGGCGGCATGGGAAATATCGCTGGGAGGAACTTCGGCGGCCTGATCCCGGATGCCGGCCTCCGGTAGCGAGGGGGTAACGGGTTTCTCCCGGCAAGCCTGCCCGGTCTTTTCGATTCGGGCCTTTTTTCGTATCTCGGCAAGGTTCATGAGGCTGCGCCTGTTCCCCGTATATCAAATTCACTCCGGATAGCGTCGATGACGGTCACGTCTATGAGCGTGGCATCCCTGGAAAAACCCTCAAGGAGGGCCGCCGTGGCAATGGTGTTTATACGTCGGGGCACCCCTCCGGATAGTTCGAAGACCCTCAGCACGGCGTCCGGAGAAAAAAGCCCTGGCGCCCCCCCGGCGACAGCCAGCCTGAAATCAATGTATTCCAGCGTTTCTTCCAGGTTGAGCGGCAAAATGTGATATTGTATTCCAATCCTCTGGCACAGGGCCTCGTAGCCGGGCTCGGTGAGCCGCTCCCTCAGTTCAGGCTGTCCCATCAGGATGACGGACAGCAGGTTTCCGTCATCCAGCTGGAAATTGGTGAGAAGCCGGATCTCGTCGAAAACCTCCCGTCCCGGAATCATATGCGCCTCGTCGATAATGACGACCGGCACGATCCCTTCACTGTGACAGCGGTACATCTCTCCCGTCAGCGCCCTGAGAAGGCCGTCCTTTGTCGACGGAGGAGACGGTATCCCCAGGTCGGCCGCCAGAAGACTGAGGAACTCAAGGGGGGTCAGGATCGGATTGAAGATGAAGCAGAAGCGGTACTCCTCTCCCACACTGTCCATAAGCGCCCGGGATATGGTCGTCTTGCCGCTGCCGATCCCGCCCGTCAAAAGAGCAAGTTCCTTTTCCTCAACCGCGTACAGGAGGCGCGCAAGGGCCTCGTCGTGCCCTTTGCCGAGAAAAAGAAACCGTGGATCCGGGGTTTTGCTGAACGGTTTCTCTCTCAGTCCGTAAAACCCCTTGTACATTCTACGCCGCGCCTCTCGTCGCTTCCGAAATAATACCGCCCACATCCAGAATGAGGATGGTCCGCTGATCGCCCAGGTCCGCCGCTCCGGCTATTCCCTTCACATCCCTGAAGGTGTCTCCCAGGGGCTTTATGACTATGTCCTGCTGGCCCAGAAGGTCGTCCACCACGATCCCGACTCTCCTGTCCGCGCTACCGGCAACAACCGCGAAGGTTCCGCGCGTTGGTGATTCTACGCGCAGATCGAAAAAACTCTCCAGCCGCAGCAGCGGCAGGGTGGATTCGCGGAGCTGCATGACTTCTTTCCGTTCCACGGTTCTCAGTTCCACGTCTTCGAGAGCTATGGTCTCCCTGACGGAGGTGATGGGCACGGCGTAGACCCGTCCCGAGGTCTCCACCAGAAGCGCCTTTATAATGGCCAGGGTGATGGGCAGTGTGATAATCACGCGGCTCCCGTATCCGGGCCGGCTCTCCAGGTCCACCCTGCCGGAAACAGCCGCGATATTGTTCATGACCACGTCCATGCCGACCCCGCGTCCGGAGACGTCGCTCAGGCCGTCGGCCGTGGAGAATCCGGGAAGAAAGATGAAATCGAGGATTTCCTTGTCGGACAGGCCCTCCGTACTCTCCACGAGACCCAGTTCCACGGCCTTGCGCGATATCTTCGTCGCGTCCATGCCCCTGCCGTCGTCTTCAACCTCGATGACCACGTGGTTCCCCCTCTGAAACGAGGAGAGACGGATGATCCCCCGTTCATCCTTGCCCGAGGATATCCTTTCGCCGGGGGGTTCGATGCCATGGTCGATGGCGTTCCGGATGATATGCATCAGAGGATCGGCTATATCCTCCACTATCATCTTGTCCAGTTCCGTATCCCCGCCCGAGAGCCGCAATTCGATCTTCTTGTCCTGCTCCCTCGATATCTTGCGGACAATACGCGACATCTTTTCAAACAACTGCCCCACCGGCACCATCCGGACATCCATGACCCGGTTGCGCAGTTCATTGAGCTTTCGCTCCATCCCCTTGGCCGTCTTGGCCAGTTCCACGGCAAGCCCGGAAAAACCCTCTTCCCTCATCCGATCGGATATGGATGCAAGGGCGCCGTGAAACAGGATCAGCTCACCGACGATATTCATCAGTTCGTCGAGTTTGGAGATGTCCACACGCATGGAGCGGGACATGCTCCTGGCGGAGGGAGAACCGGTCTCCCCCACGGTGGAGGATTCTTCATCCTTTTCCGCTACGGAGGGCATGGGCGGCGGCTCGGAAACGGCGAGGGCATCGTCCTGGCCCGTATCTCCCAGGGGAAAGACAGTTACCCCCGGCAGATCCGCGGAAAGGGAGATTACATCCGTGTCGCGGGCGCAGCCGAACAGGATATCGAAGGCAATGGAGCTCCCCATGTCTCCCCCGGCGCTGGGAAGGGTGCTGATCACCTCTCCTGCCCGCTTCAGGAGATCCATGAGTTCCCCCAGTTCCCGGTCAAAGGAGTCAAGGGAATAGGCCGCGTGAAAACGATAGAGTATCCTGCCCCTTGCGATGTTCTCCCGAAGACGGTGCTCCTCGTACTCAGTCAGGGCGTGGAGGATGCTTTCGGAAACGCCCAGCTCAGCCGGAGAAAGAGGGACAGTCTCTTTTCTTCCCCCCGAGATGCATCCGTTTATGCGGGCCAGGACGGGTGAAATATCCGTCAAGTCCGGCGAAGCGGAACCGACGGACCTGAGGATCGATCCCAGCGCCTCCACCGCATCGAACAACACGGCCAGCGCGTCGCCGTCCAGGGGTCTCTTCCCGAGACGGAGGCAGTCCAGAAGGCTCTCCAGGGTGTGGGCGAGTTCCGCGATTTCGCCAAACCCGAACATCCCGGCAAGCCCCTTGAGTGAGTGCGCGCTGCGAAAAATCGAATTTACCGTTTCGGGATTGAACTCATCTCTGTCGGTGGAGTCCCCCAGAGCAAGGAGGTCTCCCACCATCTGTTCGAGGATATCCTCCGCCTCGGCCAGGAAATCCTTGGTCGCTTTTTCCAGGGAATCGTCGTTATCGGCCATCTGTCATCTTCCCGCACCCCTGCTCCCCGTTCCGCGATTGCGCCGGGAGTAACACCGCGGACGCCTCCTATACTCCAATGTAGTCCAGGATCAGCTTCTGCAACCGCTCCGGAAGGAATGGTTTCACCAGATATTCATTCGCGCCAAGGGCCATGCCCCTCTCCCTGTCCTTGTCAGAGCTTTCGGTGGAGACGATGAAGAGAGGGATTGAACGATAATTGGGATTGTTCCTGACGTAGCTTATCAGCTCGAGACCGTTGATGTCGGGCATGTTGATATCCGTGATAATCAGATCCACCTGCTCTCTGGGCAACAGGCGCAGAGCATCAAACCCGTTCTTCGCCTCGATGACCGAATACCCGCCCATGGCCTCGATGGTGGCAACGAGAAATGATCGCATGGCGGGAGAGTCTTCGGTTACGAGAATCTTTTTCACATTTGCTCCTGATCTTTTTCTCTCAGTCTTTGTCGTAAAAGACCCTTTTCCATGGCCAGACCGGCCTGGGAAAGAAATATTTCGAGGGAGTCGGTATCGCCCACGGGACGCTTCTCGGGGAGATTGTCGCCATAGAGCAACGCCACCACCTTTCCTTCGCTGGTCAACGGGCCGAAGAACATCTCCAGCGGCTCTCCCCCTCCAAGTTCATCAAGCAGATAACGGTTCCACCGCGAGCCGTCAGGGGGCGCCTTCACCGCCATTCTGGTGGCGATTGCCCGGGAGAAGAACACATCCTCGTTCAGGGGAATGCACAGGTCACGGACCCTGGCGTCGGCATGACCGTCGGGGTCTTCGATACCGAACTGTCCGAGACCCCGTATCCCGTCTTCCCCGACGATGAAAACCACGGCCCGGTTCATGAACTCCGTGGCAAAGCGCAGCACCAGAAGGATGATACCGCCCTCGAGAGACGGGTTATTCAACTCCTCCAGCATTCCTCGCAAAAGGGATGTCCCTGTCTTTGCCTCCCCGGTTTCAGTAACGGGAAAAAAATCATCGCCCATCTCGCGAAAAAGCTCATCTCCCAGATTGATGGTGGAGGATTCGACAGGCTCTTCCGCTTTCTTCCCCGGACAGGGGAGTGAGGACTTCAGCGTCTCCGCGAACGACCCGAAAATCGAGGCCTGCCGGATATCCGATTTGCGCGGCTTTGCAAGCAGCCTGTATCCGATTTCCTCCACCTTCCGCTCGGCGTTACCCGCGTGATGGTCCGACAGAACGATGACTGAAAGGTCCGGAAAGTTGTCATGGATGAGTTCAATCAGTTCCAGTCCGCCCAGGATTCCGGAACCGTCCATGCGCGGCATTATAAGGTCCGCCAGGATCAGGGGACGCACCCCGTCACGGTAGAGAAAATCCACCTTGATGAGAGTGTCTTCGGTCTTGCGGAAATCGTGTACAGTATATCCCCACTCTTCCAGAAGCGTGACAAGGGCGTCCCGGACCTCGTTGTCGTCATCCACCACAACGGCCACAAGCTCCCGCTCCGCCTCGGAAGAGGCCTCCCCGGCTTCCGCCCCTCTGCTCATCAGATCGAACGCCAGGTCACAACTGTCGACAATGGAGGCGGTCCCGGCGTCCCGCTCGTCTTCCTCTCCCGCCGGTTCCCCCCTGTGACGCCGCTCATCGAGAATACGGGAACCTTCCATGGCCAGGTACTGCGGGCTCAGCCCCTGGTCAAGGAGAAACTGCTCCGGCTCGTCTCCCAAGTCCCCGGGTTCTTCAACGGCTTCGCGCAGCTCGAAGTCGAAGGAGCCTTCCTGCCACCCGAACAGGGTATAGACCACCCTTTCGATACGCTCGCGAACAATCTCTTCAATGGATTCGGAACGGACGGAAAACCTGTTCACCAGGATATCGCCGAGACGTTCACGAAAACCCTCACTGCCCTGGATCGCAAGGGCCGAGTCCAGAACAGGGCCGGTAATCAGGCCCCTTTCCAGAAGGATCCTGCCGATGTGAGGCTGTTTACCGTCGATGGCGGCCTGTATCACCTGGCCCTGACGGAACACGATCTTCCCTTCATGTCCGTTTCCATAGAGGGAAAGGACACCGGACTTTCTGCTGAGACTGACTATCTGGAGGATTTCACCGAGTCCCAGATCCTCCAGGTTACCGACAAGACTCATAAAAAGGCGACTCCGTAAAAGGACACAGGGGAAATGCGGCGCGGGCGGAACGGCGGGCGCTCGCGGTTCTTCAACAAATTCAGTATTTACAGCGGCGCCAGGCCTCCCCGGCAGGGGAGAGGAAAGAATAAACCATACGTCCCGGCAAGTAAAGAGATTCCGCCCGTCAGCGGTCTCTCCCCTTAAACAGAAACCGGAGCGGAGTTCCGGAGAAACCGAAGGCCTCCCTCAGCCTGTTTCCCAGGAAACGCTCGTAGGACTCCTCGATTCCTTCGGGACAGTTGGTGAACACGGCAAAGGCAGGAGGTCTGGTCGCCACCTGGGTAGTATAGTAGAACTTGACCCGTCTCCCCTGAAACAGGGGGTGGTGATGGGCTGCCACCGCCTCCTTGAATACCCTGTTCAGTTCGGAGGTCGTCACCCGCCTGACATACTGGCCCATCACCTCGTCAACAGCCTCCATGATCCTGCCGGTACGCTGTCCGGACAGGGCGGATACGAAGAGGATCGGCGCGTATGACAGATACTTCAGGTCCGTGCGGATGCGTTCCACGAACCTGCCGACGGTAGAGTTGTCTTTCTTCAGCAGATCCCACTTGTTGACGACGATTATGCACCCTCTTCCCGCCTCGCAGGCGTATCCGGCGATGCGGGCGTCCTGCTCGGTCACGCCCTCTTCGGCATTGAGAACGATGAGCGCCACATCCGCGCGATCAATGCTGCGCAGGGCGTCAACGGCGCTGTATTTTTCAATCTTCACGCTGATCCTGCCCTTGCGCCTGATGCCCGCCGTATCGATGAGGAGGTACCTCTTCCGGTTGCAGTTGAAGTAGGTGTCCACCGAATCACGGGTAGTGCCGGGGAGCGGGTTGGCGACGACACGCTCGAAGCCGAGGAGACGGTTCACGAGGGACGACTTCCCCACATTGGGGCGGCCGACCACCGCTATCCGCGTCACATCCTCTTCATCCGCCACGCTCACGCCGGCGGGAAAGGAAGCCACGACCTCATCCATGAGGTCATTGATCCCCCTGTTGTGCTCAGCGGAGATGGTCAGAAACCGGTCCACTCCCAGGGCGAAGAAATCCCCCACCTCTGCTTCCTGCTTCTCTCCTTCCACCTTGTTCAGGACGTAGAAGACGGGCTTTTCCACCCGTCTCAGCATCTCCACGACCTCCCGGTCGGCCGGGGTAAGCCCTTCACGCGCATCCATGACAAACAAGATAACGTCGGCTTCCTCCATGGCCAGCATGGACTGCTCCCGCATCTGCCGCAGCAGGTGATCCTCGCTCGCCGGTTCGAACCCGCCGGTATCGATGAGGGTAAAGGGAATATCGAAGCGATCCACAAGGCCGTAGTTGCGATCCCTTGTGACTCCGGGCATATCGTCGACGATTGCCTTGCGTCTTCCGATGAGGCGGTTGAAAAGAGTAGACTTTCCCACATTGGGGCGTCCAACGATAGCTACCACAGGTCTCATTCGTAACCCAGCTCCTTCAGCATGCGGCGGTCTTCGCGCCAGTCCTTGCTCACCCTGACAAACAACTCTAGAAAAACCTTCGTGTCCAGCAACCTCTCGATATCTTTCCGGGCAAGGGTACCGATGCGCTTCAGCATTTCGCCCCGCCTGCCGATCAGTATCCCCTTCTGGGAATCCTTTTCCACCGTGATGGTCGCGGATATCGCGACCAGACCCTTTTCAGGGCGCTCCTTGAAAGCGTCCACGGCCACCGCAGTGGAAAAGGGGATCTCATCCCGGGTCAGGCGAAAGACCTTTTCGCGGATCATCTCCGCCACGACAAAACGTTCCGGCAGATCCGTCAGGATATCGTCCGGAAAATAGGGGGCGCCTTCGGGAAGCATCCCCGCCACCAGGCTTACCAGCAGCTCAACCCCGTCGCCACTGGCAGCCGAGATGGGCACGACCTCCCTGAAGGGGAAAAGAGCCGATTGGGCGGCTATCCCGGCCAGAAGGGTCTCTTTAGGCGCCAGATCTATCTTATTAATCACCAGGACCACCGGGACACCGATACCGCGGAGAACATCCAGCATCAACTCATCACCGCCCCTGCCGAGGCCGCCGGCCTCGACCAGGAGAAGAACCACGTCCACACCCTTGACGGAGGAAAGCGCTTCCTCCATCATGAACCGGTTGAGACGGGAGCGGGCCTGGTGAATCCCCGGTGTATCGATAAACACGATCTGGGCGCCCGGCATATTATGGATCCCCTGGACCCTGTTGCGCGTCGTCTGGGGCTTGTCCGAGGTAATGACGATCTTTTCTCCGAGAATCCGGTTCAGAAGCGTCGACTTTCCCACATTCGGGCGGCCGATGATGGCGACAAAGCCCGAGCGGAACGGTGTTTCAGGCATGTGCCTCATCCTCCAATTCACAGTTCAGATGTTTATAGTTCAGATCCGTAAGGATATTCCCGCTCCTGACTTCGTCGCCCACTTCTACGGCGATTTCGCGGGACGAAAGGAGTACATCACCGAGGACACGCACGATGCGCACGCCCTGTTCATCAAGCAGGCGCCTCAGGTTGCACCGCCCCTGGCCGATAACATCAGACACCCGCGAAGGGTGGCAGCGGACCATGAACGGATTATCTCCGGCAAGGTCTCCGGCAAGAAGAGACAGCAGGTCATAATAAAGCTCGGCCTCCACCAGCTGGCGGAAGGCCGGGTGGAAAGGACCGGCGACAACCACGCCGCTCCTTTCCAGTTCAGCGGTAGGCTGGAGCCCGGCTCGGATCACGGGAATCCCCGCCAGGAGGGATTCATGCAGCATCACCTTGCACAGGGTGACCGCTTCCTGCAGGGAAAGGGGACGATACCTCCCGTTCGCATAATCGGCAGCCAATTGCGTTCCCTTGATAACCACGGCGGGATAGATACGGAGAAAATCAGGGGCGAGCTCCAGGACACTGGAGAGCGACGCGAGCGACTTGCGGAAGGTGTCTCCCGGAAGACCCGGCATGAGCTGGACGCCGACTTTGCAACCGTGATCCTTCAGACATGCGATGGCCCTTTCCGTATCCCGCGCGCCATGCCCCCGTCCGGACAGCTCCAGAACACCGTCATCCATGGACTGGACTCCCAGCTCCACGGTTTTCACCCCCAGGGACCTGAGCCGCAAAGCGCTCTCGTCATCAATGGCGTCGGGTCGCGTGGACACCCTTACCGAAGACACCTCCCCGGAAGCCAGAAGGGGCTGCAAAGGGAGGAGAAGCTGGTCCTGTTCCGTCCGCGCCAGAGCGGTGAAGGTTCCTCCGAAAAAAGCCACCTCCACGGCGCCCGACCCGCTGGTACGGAGGAATTCCTGAATCTTAGCCAGGACATCTCCTGGAGAAGGAAGAGATGTAATGGCGCCGGCGATCTTCTCCTGATCACAGAAAACGCACCGGTGAGGGCATCCGTGATGGGAGATAAAAAAAGGCGCCACGGGCGTCTTCACAGGGTATCCGCTTCATTGGCGGAATCGATATTTTCCAGGGCAAAGCGCGCGGCGGCCTGCTCCGCCTCCTTCTTGCTCCGGCCCGTTCCCCTGCCGAGAAATTCCCCGCGCACGGCGACCTCTACGGTAAACCTCCGGTCGTGATCCGGGCCGAAGACCTCCTTGATGGAATAGAGAGGCGGAGAGCCGAAAAGCGAGTGGGACAACTCCTGGAGACGCGTCTTGTAGTCCCTGCCTGCATCTTCAATCCCTTCCGCCGACAAGAGATCGCCGAAAAGCCCATCAATCGCGCGCTCCGCCGCAGTAATGCCTCCGTCCAGATAGACCGCCGCCACCAGAGATTCCAGCGCATCGGCAAGTACCGACTTCTTCCCGCGACCGCCGCTTTTCTCCTCACCCCGTCCCAGCAACAGATACCTTCCGAGATCAATCCTTCCGGCAAGACCCGCCAGGGTCTCCGCATCAACCAGCGAAGCCCTGATCCTGGAAAGACGCCCTTCAGAACCGGCGGGCAGAAGCTCCAGAAGGCGGCAGCTCACGAGAAAACCGAGGACCGCGTCACCGAAAAACTCCAGGCGCTGGTTGTCGCGCATCCCGGGGGAACGCGCCTCATTAACCAGGGAACGGTGGGTAAGCGCTTCAACAAGCAGCTCCCGCTTCCGGAAACTGTATCCCAGCGCCGCCTCAAGCTCCTCCAGCATCACCTCCCTGTTTTTCATCATAACCAAAATGCCTCTATTCAAAAAAAACCGGAAATTCCGCCATACAAGGGCCGCCGAAGTATAACCAACTCTCCCCTTTTAATCAACCACAACATCGGGGAGAGTGGAGAGCAGGAACGACTACTGCCGGAACCGACTTTTCAAAGTAGTCGGTTGGATCGGCGGGAGAAGCGTCGCCCCCCTCACCGTTCGGAGTAGGACATTCGAAGATAAGGTTCTTGAATGAGTTACTATTACCTGAAATCACTTCCACCTCCACTATGGAAGAAGGGCCTTCGGATAGGTACTGCTTGAGGACGGCATATCTTGACCTTGCGACATATTATCCTGGATTCGGCAGTTGGAGGCATCCTTCGTTCGCTCCGATGGCCCTCTTTCTGCTGCTCTAAGCTCATTCCGCTACAGCCGATAAACTCACCCTTCGGGTTCGGACAGTATCGGCTGTGGCCGCTCCATTTCGCTAAGAGCAGCAACGAAATATGCCGGAGTCGCTCTCTTCGGATACCTCCAACTGCCGGTTTTAGGATTATATCGCATCAGTTTCTCCTTGACAGTAATCACCCGGCAACGGCGACCCCGACCAGCTTACCCACCAAGAAGGCGCCCGCGTCAGCGGCCAGGGAGCGCTACAGCAAGGCTATGTTCAGTTCGTCGCGCTGATTGACCCGGGACCGTTTGACGGACTGCCGAGAAACCGATCAATTCATTCTCTTCCGGTTATACTTACTTGCCACCAAAGTAGTTTGCCGGATAATCGTCATAGACGCGATACTTTTGTGCAAAAAGGGAGAACTGCCATGAACGAAGCCGCGGAACTTGAGGTCTTTTTCGATTACATCTGACCGTGGTGCTATCTGGGTACCGTGCGTACCGACAGGATTGAAAAGGAATACTGGATTCACATCCGCTGGACGGTATTTCCGCTGCACCCGGAAATACCCGAGCAGGGGGTGGAAGTGGCTGCGCTGTTCCCGAACCGGAAGCGGGATGACGCTCCCGCCGGCAAGGGCCGCATACGGACCGCCGCGGAGGAACTGGGGCTGCCGCTGGGGGAGAAAAGGACCACCGTATCCAACAGCCGCAGGGCGCAGGAACTGGGCAAATGGGCGGAAGCCCTGGGAAAGGGGGAACTGTTTCGCCGGGCAGCCTTCCATGCCTACTTCGTCGAAGGCCGCAACATCGGGGCGCTCCCGGCGCTGGAGGATATCTGCCGGGCCGTGGGACTGCCGGCCGGCCAGGCGGCGGACATCCTGGAAAGCGGGCGCTTCGCGGAGGCCGTGGACGCCGACTGGCGGCGGGCACGGGAATTCGGGATACTGGCGGTACCGTTTTTCCTGTACGGCGAAGAGGCCCTGGCGGGGTTCCGGCCCTTCGAGGACTTCAGGAAGCTCCTGGGAAAGGGTGCATGATACCGGGGGGATACCGATAAAAGATACAGGGAAAGCCTCTGATCAGCCAATGTCTTCCTTCCCGAATCGCCGGAACAGCGCCGCGCCGAGAACGAGGCAGTACAGAAGCACATTGATGAATGGATAGAGAGAGCCTAACCCCTGGAACGGATCGCTCCCGAGCAACGAAGTCGCTGACTGCTGAATACCCAGGAGCTTCGGCCAGGCATAGTACGCAACCTTCCACCATGTGAGGTCCGAATGCGGCGCGGCGCCCGACTGCCGCATCATCGCCTGCGCCATCTGGCTGTGGCTGACGGCGGAGATGCCGTCGGCCACGAAGCTCACGAAACCTATGCCCAAGACGCAGAGAAACGCGACGATATCGGGCATCAGGAGCGACAGGAGGAGCGTGGCAACGACCACGAACAGAAGATTGACGGAGCAGAGCAGCGAGGCGGCCAGGTACTCCGGCATGAAATCCCGCAAACTCAAGGAAGTGACCAGGAACACGATGCCGTGCAGGACGAACATGAACAGCAGCGACACGACCCATGCTCCGACTATCTTACCGGCAACATACTGGCGCCGGGCTATCGGTTTCGACAGAACGCACGACTGCGTCCCGTCGTTCCGGTCGCGCCTGAATATGCGCATGGAAAGCAGCGCCGTGATGACCATCACGCCCGCGCCGATGATGTGGAAGGTCACCTTGGACACGGCCCTGGCAATGGTCCCGGCATCGAGATGCTGCCCGTTCACCATGTAATCGCCGTGGTAGCAGCCGCGAACCAGAAACACGAACAGGGCGCAGACGGCGAACATGACGATGAAACTCTTCTGCCGCACTTCGTCGAGAAGGGTGTATCGGGCAATCCTGGCAATGGAGGGGAACGTTTTCGGCATTTTCATATCAACCTTTCACCAGTCGTACAAACACGTCTTCCAGCGTATCGCCGTCCCTGACAATGGCGGAAATCGCGTCCTTCACCAGCAGCGCGCCGCGGTTGATGATTGCCGCGGTGTCGCACAGTTTTTCCACCTCCGACAGCAGGTGCGAATTCAGGAAAATCGTCATGCCCTGCTCTTTGAGGGATTCCAGGAGCAGGCGCGTTTCCCTGATGCCGATGGGATCCAGGCCGGAGGTGGGTTCGTCGAGAATCAGCAGTTTCGGGTCTCCCACGAGTGCGGCGCCCAGCCCGAACCGCTGGATCATGCCTTTGGAATAGGAGCCCGCCGGTGCATGCTCCCTCCCCTGCATCCCGATCAGTTTCACGATGCGCCCGCATTGATCCGCGGCATCGGACCGGCTCATATCCAGCAGTTCGGCACAGCGCAGCAGGTAGCGCCATCCTGAAAGGGACGGCGGGATACGGTGGTTTTCGGGCAGGTACCCGATTGATGCCCGGCATGCAGGGTCGGTGGTGGGAATGCTGCGAATGGACAGGCTTCCCGACGTGGGTCGCGTAAAGTCGAGCAGCATCTTGACGATGGTCGTCTTACCGGCGCCGTTGGGTCCGAGCAGAGCGAAGCACTCTCCCGCCGTGACGGTGAAAGATACAATGTCGACAGCCGTAAGTGAACCATATCGCTTGGTAACGGTGTTCAATTCAATCATGGAATGCTCTCATGGTACATCTCGGGCAAATTCTACATCAGCAACGATGGGCGGATTGTAACCGTCCTGTGCGGTGTTTTGCATCATACTCTACTATTACCACTTATTCTTTTGTTTTTCCGTGGCCATTTTTCTACACTACCTGTCGCCAGTATGATTTTGATGTACAATAAACATATATTTCCCTTAAAGAAAATCGCCTCTTCACTGTTTTGTTCGGGTAACGGGAAATAGGGACATCATCACGACGGGGCAGAAGTTGTCTGCCACGATGGAAGGAGGATTCACCATGAACCTGGGATTATATGAACCTTCCGACTGGAGCATCGTCACGTCAGGCGGTGGCGAGATTGACGTCGGCCTTGCAAGAATATTCTTCATAGGGCTTGCAGGTGGAGCGTTCTACGTCCGACAGGGAGGAGGTGCGGTTCAGCGCCTCCCCTACATCGCGGGTGTCGGTGGAGCAGGGCTTTCCGTGTCTACAGGTGGGGTAATAACTCTCAGCGGATCCCTCCCTGTTCAGCCGGGAGGCGGTTGGAGGGTATACCGCAACGTTCTGCGGCGCGACTCACTTACTCTCAGTGACTTCACGGGAACTTGCCACTGTGTCAACCGTGTTCTCGCAGCCGGTTTTTCCGGAAGTATCACCCTGGCATTCTTTGGTTTACCGACGTTTGTCACTTTGGCTCTTCCTGCAGTGGCTTTAAGTGCCAATGCTGCCGGCATTCTGTGGGGCACCGGGGAAACATCCAGCGCGGGGTATTCAGGTTCGGTTATCAGCGGGAGAGTTCTCTCCCCTTCCGCGGCGGCTGAGTGAGAGACTGGATAGGCATGTAATCCACGCGGCTTCCCACGGCTCGACCAACGCGCTCTGCCTCGGCAACGCAGCGGTCTGACAGAAAATCCGCTTTCCGCTTTCTCGGTAAATCCGGACAAGTACTGAGTCCGGGGAGCACATCAGACGGGAAGAAAAGAATCACAACTTCAGAGATATCACTGACGGAAACAAACCTGGATTCGGCAGTTGAAGTCATCATTCGTTCACTCCGAATGCCCTCCTGCTGCTGCTTGTATGATCCAATAAAGTGTATCACTTTCCGCATGACACCCACCATACAAAGAAGTAAACTGACACTCGTCTGTATAATTTATATATTAAATAGGAGGAAATACTATGCATAAAGTCGCAATTAATGGTTTTGGGAGAATAGGAAGACTTACATTTAGAAGAATCTTTGGAGATGATCGTTTTGAAGTTGTGGCAATTAACGATTTAACAGAACCAAAGATGCTTGCTCATCTTCTGAAGTATGACAGTGTACAAGGTCGTTTTGCAGGACATACTGTCGGTTTTGATGATGACTCTCTTGTCGTTGATGGCAAGAAAATAAGAGTTTACAAAGACGCAGATCCCGATAATCTTCCGTGGGACAAACTTGGGGTGGACATTGTTTTAGAGTGTACCGGCTTTTTCTGCTCAAAGACCAAGAGTCAGGCGCATATTGATGCAGGGGCAAAGAGGGTTCTTATTTCAGCTCCTGCAGGCAATGATCTTCCAACCATTGTATATGGCGTGAATCATCATACTCTGAAACATGATGACCTCATTGTCTCCGGTGCATCCTGCACAACCAATTGCCTTGCTCCCATGGCAAAGGCGCTGAATGATTATCGTGAGTTGCGAACAGGCTTCATGACTACAATTCATGCATATACGGGCGACCAGATGCTTCTTGATGGGCCGCACCGTAAAGGTGATTTTCGCCGTGCAAGAGCCGGCGCAATTAACATTGTGCCTAATTCAACCGGTGCTGCGAAAGCTATCGGCCTTGTTATTCCCGAACTTGATGGAAAGCTTATCGGGTCAGCACAACGCGTACCAGTTCCTTCCGGTTCCATCACTATTCTTGATGCCACTTTAAAGGATGAGACTGAGACTGTATCTGTTGAAGGAATCAATGAAGCAATGAAAAGAGCTGCTGATGATTCCTTTGGATATTCTGACGATGAGTTGGTGTCAAGCGATATAATTGGTATAAGCTATGGTTCACTTTTTGATTCAACTCAAACACTTGCGCAGCGGTGTGGAACCAAGATTTATGAGGTTAGAGTTGTTTCCTGGTATGACAATGAAATGAGCTATGTCAGTCAATTAATCAGAACATTAGGCCTCATGGGAAGTCTGATAAAATAACCAGAATCTGCAAGCATCTTGGCGGCTAATAGGAATAGTAGGGTCAACGAAGTCTGGTGCGCCGATATCAGCTATATTCCCCTGCGGCTTGGTTTTCTCTATCTGATGGCAGTCATGGACTGGTTCAGTCGTAAAGTCCTGTACTGGCGCTTATCCAACACCATGGATGCCGACTTCTGCGTGGATGAGCTCGAAGAAGCCCTGGCCCGCTTGGGTAAGCCAGAGATCTTTAATACCGACCACGGCAGCCAGTTCAACGGCGATGCGTTCACCAATGTCCTGAAAGAGGCTAACGTGCGCATCTCCATGGACGGCAAAGGGCGCTGGCGGGACAACATCATGATTGAGAGGCTGTGGCTTTCCCTGAAATATGAATGCATCTATCTGCATGCCTTCGAGACCGGCAGCGAAGTTCGTCACGGGATCAAAAAAATAAAAAAACAGTGTTGCCCAAGATTTTATTACGGCATTTACTACGGCACAAACGAAACAGGGACTCAAGCATATCGCCTGAGTCCCTGTTTTTACTGGCGTCCCCGAGACGATTCGAACGTCCGGCCCCTTCCTTAGGAGGGAAGTGCTCTATCCGGCTGAGCTACGGGGACAAAAGAGTTCTTTTATATATATCACCGCGCCGGATTTCGCAAGGGTTTTCTGCCCCCCCCCTACTATCGGCGCAGTTCCCTTGCATCAGAAGGTGAGAAGAGAAAAGACCTTGCCGGAAGGGAGACGGTTTCTGCCGTTGAGGAACGCAAGCTCCGCCATGAAGCAGCACTCCACTATCTCGCCGCCCATGGAGTTCACCATCTCCACCACCGCTGAAATGGTCCCGCCGGTGGCCAGGAGGTCGTCGGCTATGAGAATCCTCTCCCCCTTGTTGATGGCGCCCACGTGGATCTCCAGCGTGTCGGTCCCGTATTCCAGTTCATAGGTCTTCTTGATGGTTTCACCCGGAAGCTTGCCGGGCTTTCTCACCAGGACGACACCCGCTCCCAGCTTGTAGGCCAGGGCAGCGCCGATGACGAAGCCGCGGGCCTCCACCCCCACCACCTTGTCGATCTTCTTGCCTACATACCTGTGGCCGATGAGGTCCACCATTCTCTGGTAAGAAGTGGCATCAGCCAGCAGGGTCGTAATGTCCTTGAAAATAATCCCCTTTTTCGGAAAATCGGGGATGTCCCTTATAAAATTCTTCAAGTCTTCCATTTACACTCCCTATGATTCCTTGATATTGGCGCCTGGTTTGGGGCTGCTCGCCTGCAACATCTTTCTCAGTTTCTCCAGGGATTTGGCCTCAATCTGGCGTATCCGTTCCCTGGTAACGCCGAAGCTCCTTCCGATGGTATCGAGGGTCTGGGGCTCCTTGTCCTCCAGGCCGAATCGCATTGTGATAATCTTCCGCTCGTTGTCGGAAAGTTCTTCCAACCACTCGGAGACCCGTTCGTATTTGTTTATGTCTTCCAGAAGCGTCTCCGGGGACAGGGTCGAGGTATCCTCGATGGTGTCGATGAGGAAGTAGTCGTTGTTCTCTCCCATGGGCATCTCGATGGAGTAGGTCTTTTTCAGGAGCACCATAAGCCGTCTCACGTAGGCCGGATTAACCCCCATTTCAGCGGAGACCTCCTTGATGCTCGGCTCGCGGTTCAACCGCTGTACCAGTATACGCGTGAACTTCAGCATGCGGTTGATATCATCCGAGACGTGAACCGGCAGGCGGATTATACGGGACTGGTTAACCAGCGCCCGCTCGATGGACTGGCGGATCCACCATGTGGCATAGGTGGAGAAACGGCACTCCTTGGAGAGCTTGAAACGCTCAACCGCCTTGATTAGACCGATGTTCCCCTCTTCGATGAGGTCTATGAAAGGAAGTCCTCGATTTATATAGCGCTTGGCTATCTTGACCACCAGACGGAGATTCGACTCAATCATCCGGTCTCTCGCGGCCTTGTCTCCCATGTCGATCCTGGCGGCCAGCTCCTTTTCATCTTCCGCGGTGAGAAGGGTGGTCTTCTGGATCTCCCGGAGATAATGCTTCATTGCATCATCATAATGGCCTTCATAGACGGTTTTCGGGTCCTCTTCAACCCCGGCGGGCGTTTCCTCCTCGGCTTCAACCAGGACGCCGGGTTCCGCTTCCTCGTTTTGTTCCGGCTCCTCGTTCTCTTCGGGTTCTTCACTTTCTTCCAGAAGCTTATCTTTCACGGCGTTTCCCTTCACGTGGAATTATCACCAAAAAAACCCTTCCGTCACCTCGACCGTCACTCGCCTTCCCAGCCATGCCTGCCGATGAGCTTTACAAAACGGCAGCCTATGGAATCCTCGATGGTACAGGAACCATCCTGCTGCTTTACGATGCGCACCAGGGTCTGGGAATACTGGTCCCCGACGGGAAGAACCAGGCGTCCGCCCACCGCCAGTTGCGCCACAAGCGTGTTCGGTATCTCCGGCGCTCCGGCGGTTACCAGGATGGCGTCAAAGGGGGCCTCCTCCTCCCATCCGCATGTTCCGTCGGCCACCCTGATGTTCACGTTCAGGAGACCGAGTCCGTCCAGGGTCTTCCTGGCGCGCATGGCCAGGGGGCGGATACGCTCCATGGTGCAGACGCGATCCGCCAGCACGGCAAGCACGGCCGACTGATAACCTGAGCCGGTGCCGATCTCGAGAACTTTTTCCTTTCCGTCAAGCTCCAGAAGCTCCGTCATCAGCGCCACCATGTAAGGCTGGGAAATGGTCTGCTTCTCGCCGATGGGGAGAGGGTTGTCGTTGTATGACTGCGCGGCCATGGCTTCTTCCACGAACAGGTGCCTCGGTATCTTCAGCATCGCCTCGATGACGCGCCTGTCGCGGATGCCCCTTGCTACAATCTGGGTTTCCACCATCCTTCTTCTGGCAACTTCGAAATTCATCAAAAAAAAACCTCTGCGTGATTCAGGGATTCAGATTTATAGCAAACACGGGTAGAAAAGTCTATTCCAACCGCCAGTCCCTCAGGGACTGGAAGGCATTATAGTTGGTCAGATCCAGGTGAAGGGGCGTAATGGAGATGTGTCCCCTGCAAACGGCATGGTAATCGGTGCCCGGCAGGTCGCGAAAGGTCAGTTCCCCTCCGGCGATCCAGTAGTATTTGCGCCCCCTGGGGTCCATCTTGTCGATGATCCCGCCCTCATACCGCCGCCGCCCCTGGGTGGTTATGATGGGGGGAAGCAGGTCCTTTTCTTCCCGATCCGGGACGTTCACATTGAGGAAGGTATCGGCCGGCAGCCCTCGTGAAAAAACCTCCCCGGCCAGGCGCGCCGCGAATCCGGCGGCCGCGGCGTAGTGCACTCCCTCCCCTTCCGCGCACAGGGAAACGGCAAAGGCCGGAATGCCCATAAGGGTCGCCTCCATGGCCGCGGATACCGTGCCCGAATAGGTCACGTCATCCCCCATGTTGGCGCCCCGGTTGATACCGGATACCACCACGTCCGGCTTGAAGGAAATGAGATTGTGTATACCCAGGCACACGCAGTCCGTCGGAGTCCCGTCAACGGCGAAGATATCCGGTCCCACACGGGTCGCCCGCAAGGGGTGATGGAGGGTAAGCGCGTGCCCCACGGCGCTTCGCTCCCGGTCGGGCGCCACCACCGCCACTACGCCGACCTTTCGCATGGCATCGGCAAGGGCCCTGATGCCCGGCGCGTGGATGCCGTCGTCATTAGTCACCAGTATCTTGATACTCATTCAGCGCGCCGCTCCCTCGGAGAGGAAGGACATCTCCTCACTTTTTCTTTTTCAGCCTGGCTTGGAGAATATCCCCCAGTGTGCCCATTCCTTTGGGCGCGTCATCGGCCTTGCGCCGGAAGTCCTCCAGGGTCGCCTCTTCCTCCCTGGCGTCACGGGCCTCTTTGGCAAGAGAGAGAGAGAGACGGCGGTTCCCTGGATCAAAGCTCTCCACCTTGACCTCCACCGTTTCCCCTTCCTTCAGGACCTCACGGGGATGATTTATCCGTTTTCCCGCTCCCAGTCTGGAGATATGGATCAGCCCGTCCACGCCGTCGGCCAGAGTGATGAAGGCGCCAAAAGGGGCGAGGCGCGCCACGGTTCCAGGGTGGAAAGATCCTTCTGGATACATCTCTCCAACCTTGTCCCATGGGTCAGCCAGCGTATCCTTGAGGCTCAGCGACACCCTCTCCTTCTCACGGTCGATGGACTTCACCGACACTGTCAACCTCTGCCCCTCGGTCAGCGCTTCCCGGACATCCCTGACGCGGCCCCATCCTATCTCCGAGACCGGGAGCAGGCCGTCTATGCCCCCGATATCCACGAACGCACCGTAATCCTTGATGGTTGTAACGGTTCCCTCAACCGTGGCTCCTTCACTGAGGGACGCCCACGCCTCTTCCCTGATTTTCCGCTGTTCCTCCTCCAGCAGGGCCCGGCGGGAGACAACAATGTTTCGACCTCTCTCTCCGAAGTCGGTAATGCGGAAGGTAAGATGGCTGCCCACCATGGTCTCCGGATTATCGACACGGCGCAGCGACATCTGGGAAAAAGGGCAGAAGGCCCGGGCCGAGCCGGCCAACCGCACCTCGTATCCCCCCTTAATCTCTTTCTCCACCAGCCCTTCCACCGGCACTCCGGCACGCCAGGCGTCCTCCAGCTGCCTTCCGCCCGAAGAGGCGCCGCCGATTTTGGTGGTAAAACGCATCTCCCCCCTGCTCGAAGATATGAAATATGCGTCGATGGTATCGCCTTCTTTTACGGTTATGGCGCCATCAGGACCCGTAAACTCTTTCAGGTCGACAACCCCTTCCCCCTTATGGCCGGTATCAATAAATATCCACTCGGCGCTTATCTTCAGGACCCGTGCGGAAACCTTCTGCCCCGGTTCCAGCATTCCGCTCTGGCTGGAGAGACTTTCTTCCAGGAGTCGGGCAAAGCTTGTTTCTTCCATTGTCTGATCAAAATCGTCGTTTTCCGGCATATCGTCGTTCCTTTTTAGAGTATTTTTTCCATCGAGCCTAGCGCGGTTGGCCGGATTCTGTCAAGATATCCTGCAACCCGATTTTGCCCCCATGAACTGGCTCGCTCTTTGCTTAATTAAAATACAAAGGCGGGCGAAAACCTGTAGCCCCATAACTAAGCGCATTCACTAGAGAATAATCATGAATCTGGATGTAAAAACAATATTCATCGCGGACGCAATAACCACTGCCTTAATTAGTCTGGCACTGTTTTTCTACAGCAATACCTACAAGACCTACCCCGGTTTCAGACACTGGACCGCTGGTTCTCTGGCCGCGTCCTTCGCTTTCGCCGCCGCCGCCTTTCGTGGAATAATCCCGGAATGGACCAGTGTTATGCTGGTAAACGGAACAAGCGTCTTCGCCTTTATCGTCCGACTGGATGGTGTCGCGAGGTTTGTACAAGGAAAGGCGGTAAACAGATTTCTGTATGCAATCGTTCCTCTGGAAATGGCGTTGGCGGGCTTTTTCTACTCTGTCCATGACAGCATAGACATAAGGCTCGCCATGATAACCGCCTGCGCCTGCCCGTGCCTATGGTGGATCGCCGCAATATTCCTCCATGCATCCATCAGAAAAAAGAAGTTCTTATACTCCATAGCGGGGATAATCGCCATTATATACGGGACAACATCGCTCGTACGGACGATCTTCTGGTTTCTTGACTCTCCCGTCGGTCTTTTTGACAATACCCTTTACAGCGCCGCCTTCTTTTTATCCGTTCTGGCATTTGAAGTATGGTTCGGGCTCCTTTTTCTCATGATGAACAGCAGACGCCTGGAAGAGGAGCTCGTTGCCGGAGAGGAGACCTTGAAGGAACAGGTCGTCAGGCTGAACAACGCCATGTCGGAGGTAAAGGTACTGAAAGGGCTTCTGCCCATCTGCTCATCCTGCAAGAAGATCAGGGACGATGACGGCTACTGGACTCAACTGGAGTCATACATCGACAGGCATTCGGAGGCCACCTTCACCCACGGCGTCTGCCCTGAATGCGCGGCAAAGATGAAGATAGAATACGACAAGGCGGCCAGGAGAGCAAAGGAACGGGCGGCTAGCGATCCAGTATTTCCCGGACCTTCCGCAACAGATCCATAGGAAGGAACGGTTTCCTTATGAAGAAGACATCATCTTCTGGCACGCCTTTCCGGATTACTATTTCCCTCGTGTAACCGCTCATGAAAAGCACCCTGACATCCGGGTCAATGCCCCTGATTTCTTCATAAGCCCTACTGCCGTCCATTCCGGGCATCACCACATCAAAGACCAGCAGATCCACGGTGGGTCTGTTTTCCTTGAACCTGAGCACCGCCTCCTCCCCGTTCGCGGCGGTGATTACCCGGTAGCCGGCTTCAGAAAGGGTCAGCGCATTCAATTCGCGGACAATATCGTCGTCCTCGGCTACAAGGATCGTCTCCCCGCCCCGCTCCGGCGTATCCCGGCCGGGCGCTGAATCGCCCACCTCTTCCGGCGCCACGCCGGCAAGGGGCAGATAGACATGAAAGGTCGTGCCGGCGCCAGGTTCGCTCCCGACCGTTATGAAACCATCGTGCTGCTTAACAATCCCGTACACGATGGAAAGGCCCAGCCCGGTCCCCTTGCCCGGCTCCTTGGTGGTGAAAAAAGGCTCGAATATCCTGCGACGGGTCTCTTCATCCATGCCGGTTCCGGTATCGGAAACGGAGATGCACGCATATTCGCCCGGCTCGCCAAAGCCGTGCCGTTCGATAAACCCGGAATCAATGACGCCCCGATGGACGTTTATGGAGAGCACTCCGCCTTCGGGCATGGCATACACAGCATTGGTCACCAGGTTGATCAGCACCTGGCCAATCTGCCCGGCATCGGCGTTCACCACCAGCCGCGCCTCGGCAAGCTCCGTGCGCAGAACGATATCCTCCCGGACAAGGCGGCCGAGCATTTTATCCATCTCCCGCACCACATCCTGGATCTCCAATTTCTTCGGTTCCATAATCTGCTTCCTGCTGAAGGCCAGGAGTCCCCTGGTCAATTCAGCGGCGCGCACGGCCGAAGACTGGATCTGCTCCGTGGGGAAACGGAGGGGGCTGTCCGGCTCGATCTTCTTCATCAGCAAATCGGTGTAGCCGAATATTACCGTGAGGATGTTGTTGAAGTCATGGGCGACCCCTCCGGCTAGCTGCCCGACGGCCTCGATCTTCTGGGACTGGAAAAGCTGGGACTGGAGTGCCTTGCGCTCTTCCTCGTGGCGCATCCTCTCGGTGATGTCCCTGATGGAGGCGATGTGAACGGGCCTGCCCTTCAGGGAAAGATGGGCGGCCGATATCTCCACGGGAAATACCGTTCCATCCTTCTTTCTGTGCCAGCGCACCGGGATGGCGGTCAGGCGGTTCTCAGTCGCGCAACGGGTTTCATCCGGCTCCGCCGAAAGGTCGTAATTTCTCATGCCGACCAGCTCCCGCTTAGTATAACCGTACAATCCGGCCGCCGTTTCATTTGCCTCTATGATCTCTCCGCTTTCGTTATCGATGATAAAGGTGGCGTCGGACTCCATTTCAAAGAGGGTGCGGTACCTGTCCTCGCTTTCGCGGAGGGATTCTTCCGTACGGACGCGCCGGTGGCGGAACGACATCATCTTTCCCAGGAGGACCGTCCCCACAGGATAGACAAGCAGCACCGCCGGACCGATGCGCATCATGGTGTCAGCCGCCAGGTGACCGGGCAGCAGAAACATCAGGGTGATCATGACCACATGCAGGGCAAGGCCGAACAGATACAGCTCGGAAAGGGATATGTCGGCGAGGCTCCTGCATCTCCTGTTCCAGAGGATGCCGGCCAGCCCGGAGGCAAGGATGACGCTGACCCCCATCAAGACACCGCCGCCCCCCAGATAGAATCTGTACGCCGCCGCTATCGCCATGGCTATGGCCGTGGGAAGCGGACCGAAGAAGAGACCGGAGACACCGAGAAGAATGGAACGGGTGTCGAAGATGACGCCGGAATGCCACGCAAAGTGGGAAAACATCACCGCGACGCAGATCACCCCCAGCAAGACCCCGGACAAGACCTTTTTCCACGGGCCCCCTTGGGCCTTGGGCGAGAGAAACAGGACGTCATAAACGAGACAGATGGAAAGGAGAAGCGCTGTGTTATTTATGAGCCCGACCATGACCTTCAGATCCATGACGTCATTCTCCATTCAGACAAAGGGAATACTGATTTGTCGCCGAGCGCCTTAACGCTTGCCATTTCTTTCCCGTGCGGGCTCCGGGGACGGGAGCTCCCATTTCCGCCACAACCGGCGGTATTCCTCCATGGGAAGCTGCACCAGTTCCGGCCTCGCCTCGGGTCTCAGCCACTTAAGGATATCCTCCAGATCGCCCCTCTCAACGGCCGTACAGCCGGTGGTGGGCCTTCCGGCGCCACGGCGGATGTGCATGAATATGCAACTGCCGTTGCCCGGTATCGGCGGCCGCGTGTTGTACTCCACAACCAGAAGAAGGGGGTACACCTCGGTTTCCAGCCACATCCGCTCCGAGGATTTCCACGACCCCGCGGAACCGCCCGGAATTTCATCCTCCCGGACAATGCGGTTGTACCAGGGCGAAGCGGGATCGTCAACGCAGTGGACGCCGGGTTCGATGTTCCGGAAAGGAATGGAGAGGCCCTCCGGCCGGTCGGAAGCGAATCCCATGGCGCCGGACAGAGGGAATCTCCCCGCCGGGGCGCGGCGATCCCCCTCCCTCTTGGGGGCGCGCCGGGTATCCCGTTCCGGCGCAGCCGGGTCCCAGGCAAGACCTTTTTCCCCGACCACGGCGGCCATTCCGGCCCCCGCCATCCGCCACTTGCCGCCTGTCCTCTCGTACCGGCGCACAACCGCGGCGCTGTCATCCCAGCCGCTGGTGATGGTCAGCAGCAACTGCCGCGCGGGCTGCTCGTCCATGGAATAGGAACGGGGCACGACCGTCAGGCACAGAATGGCCAGAAGCGGCGGAAAGAGGGCCTTCATAATACGTTTTCCCAGCGCTGACCGGTCAGGTTTTTGGCTCACGACAAAATCCCCCTCATTCGCCCCTCCGGGGCGCCTTCTCCCCAAGGGAGAAGGGACATTTTTGAACCCCTCGCCCAGCTAAGGGACTCGGAACAAACAAATATACCGTTTTACATCTCAACTTCAGACCATCTTTGCCGCCCCTTCAATCACAAAATCCTCGACGTAGCCCTGCTACGCCTGCGGTTTTGCTCAATCAGGAACGACAAATCCGGCCCGAATCTGAGCGTAAAACCTGGTATATCAGCTTCTTCCGAGTCCCTTAGAGGTTGGCCGAAGGCAGGGTGAGGGGTTATGGCCGGTCCCCGAATGGCCGCGAAACTGTCCCGCCCACGGCGCCGACATCCTTGACACGGTTGTCCGGAGATAATAACTTTGCGACACCCGAGTCCGGAGAAAACGGTTTTGCTGAAGATCTCCATATCCGCAAGACGCCTTCGGATGGGAGACTGCTTTCCGGATTTGAATAATGAGAGGAGCACCATAGCATGAAAAACGAGCATTGTGGACAGGAAAGCCGCCAACTGATCATCGCGGCGGTCGGTGACAGCCTGACGGCCGGTTTCGGGGTTGACCCTTCCGCTTCGTATCCCTCGCTGCTGGAAAGGAAACTGCGGGAGGAGGGGATCCTGTGCCGCATGATCAACGCCGGTATCAACGGTGAAAAGAGCGGCGAGCTTCTGGCCCGCATCGAAGATATCCTTTCCTGGGAACTGGATATCGTGATCCTCCAGACCGGGACCAATGACGGGTTGCGCAACGTCCCGCCGAAGGAGATGAAGGAAAACATCCGGAAGGCCGTAAGATCGTTCAAAGACAGTGGTATTACCGTGGTCCTGGCGGGAATGAAAAACCTTAAGAGCCGCAAGGGAGACTTTGACGGGATTTTCGCCGGCGCCTATCCGGAGATAGCGCGGGAAGAAGACGTCATCCTGGTCCCCTTCTTCCTGGAAGGGGTAGCCGGCGTGGCGGAACTGAACCGGGGCGACGGGATCCATCCCACGGAAGAGGGTTACCGCATCGTTGTGGAAAACGTCTTTCCCTGCGTGCTGAAGGCAATTGAAAAGACACGGTGAGCAGCCTCCTCCCACCCGTGTAGCGGCATGTAGCGAAAATGCCTCCCGGACTGCGGCGCTTCGCCGGAAAGGCTTACGTAACCGGTTCGGAGGGAGGCCTTATCCTGTCGGGGAAATCCTTGTTCATCTTGCGGACCTTGGGGTCGATAACCACCTGGCAATAGGCCTCCTCAGGATGTCTCAGGTAATAATCGCGGTGCCGGGAATCAGCGGGGTAGAAATCGGCGCACGGAACGATCTCCGTAACAATGGGTGAGGACCACAGGCCCGAGGCATCCGCCTTCCTCTTCGACTCCTCCGCCGTGACGCGCTGCTCCTCGCCATGGTAGAGGATTATCGAGCGATACTGGGTTCCCGAGTCATGCCCCTGCCGGTTACGCGTGGTCGGATCATGGGTCTTCCAGAAGACATCCAAAATCTCGCCAAAGGAGATCACTTCCGGATCAAAGGTGATCCTCACCACCTCCGCATGGCCGGTGGCGCCCATGCAGACCTGTTCATAGAGGGGATAGGCCACATGTCCGCCCGCATATCCCGGAATCACGCTTTCGACCCCTTTCAGCCGTTGGAACACCGCTTCCACGCACCAGAAGCAGCCGCCGCCCAGCGTTGCGATTTCCTGTCTGCCGCTCATTTGCCCTCCTTGCCTGATTCCACGGCCCGCCCTTTCGTTACCCGCGCTCCGGCAGGTACTCTTCACGCACGGGGGCGAAGACCTCTATGGCAATGGAATTCTCCACTATCCCGGCGGCGTGCCGGACTTCCCCGGGGATGCACCAGCTGTCTCCGGGTCCCACCTCAAAGGTCTCGGACCCGATGGTCAGGCGCATTCTCCCCTCCACCAGATAACCGGTCTGTTCATGGGGGTGGGCATGAGAGGGAAGGGACGAGCCCGCCTCCATCCTGAACTCCGTCATCAGGGTCTTCTCCCCGTACACGATGGTCTTCATCCTTATTCCCGGCAGGGCTTCCCTGTATCCATCCGCATCGCATCCGGCAAACATTGACTCATCCTTCCTTTCCGTTTCATTTTCCGTCCAGGGTTTCCCGGACGATCTTCAGCAGGAGACCCGGCGCGACGGGCTTGGGGATGAACGGCACTCCCATGTCGAAGACCCCGCTCCGATCGATGGACTCAGGCGTGTACCCGCTGGTAAAGATAACCCTCACGTCCGGACGCAATCCGCGGATATCATTGAATACCGCCATTCCGCTCATCTTCGGCATCACCACATCCAGTATCACCAGATCTATCCGCTCCCCTTCGCGGCGGAACACCTCCACCGCTTCCAAGCCGTCAACCGCTTCCAGCACCCTGTACCCATTATCCTCCAGGACCAGGCGAATCAGCCGTCTCACCGAACTCTCATCCTCGCAGACCAGGATGGCCTCGTTCCCGCGCCGGACCTCCAGAAGGGCTTCCCGTTTTTCCGGCATGGGCCTCTCCTCCAGGAGAGGGAGATAAAAGAGAAAGGTGGCGCCTTTGTCCGGAGAGCTCTCCAGCCTGATGTGCCCCCCATGCTGCTGGATAATCCCGTGGACGATAGAGAGCCCGAGACCGGTCCCCTTCCCGGCGCCCTTGGAGGTGAAAAAGGGCTCGAATATCTTTTCCCTCATGTCGTCCGGGATCCCGCAACCGGTATCGGAAAAAGAGATCAGGGCGTAATCTCCCGGCCGCCCCCAGCCGTAAACACTCATGAACTCGTGGTCCAGGCGGACGGATTCGGTGCTTATGGTTATGGTTCCCCCTTCGGGCATGGCGTCCCGCGCATTGGTGGCCAGGTTCATCAACACCTGCTCAATGCGGCTTATATCACCGTTCACGAAAAGGGGCTCGTCTCCCAGCCCCAGCTCCAGCTCCACGTCCTCGCCTATCAGGCGTCTCATCAACTTGGCGATATTCTCGATGATGACCCGCACATCCACCGGCCTCATTTCCAGAGCCTGCTTTCGGCTGAAGGCCAGCAGGCTCTGGGTGATGCTGGCCGCCTTCTCGCCGGCGGAGCATACCATCTCCGCGAAGCCCCGCAGCTCCGAATCACCGGCAAGCTTATTGAGGATAATCTGGCTGCAACCGATGATGGCAGTCAGGTGGTTGTTGAAATCATGGGCGACCCCTCCGATGAGGCGGCCGATATCCTCCATGCGCTGGGCGTGGTAGAGCTGTTCCGTAAGCTTTTCTCTTTCCTGCTCCAGTTGCTTGCTGACGGATATGTCCCGCAGGATGACGTGTATGTCGTTTCCCCCTTTCAGGGAAAAGGGCGCCGCTATCACCTCCACCTCGACGACTTTGCCGTCCAGCCTCACGATCTTCTCCTCAATAAGCGGAACCGGCTCCCCCTGTTCCCTCAGAAGCCTGATCCTTTCCCTGATCTTCCCGTGAAAATCAGGGTGGAACAACTCATAGGGAGACTTGCCCAGCAGCTCCTTCTCGTCATGGGCGCCGAACAGGGCCAGGCACGCCTTGTTTGCCAGGACGACCCTGTCCCCGCTGTTGACGAGGACGGCGAAGGGTGAATAGGAAACCAGGTTCCTGTACCTGTTTTCGCTTTCACGGAGAAGACTTTCGGCGGATTTCCGATCCTGGAGGAGTCTCCAGTTGCGCATGGCCGAGGAAATCGTCTGGGGAAGAGAGGTAAAGGCCTCGGCTGATTTCACTAGGTAATCCAGCGCCCCAGCCTTCATGGCCGCCACGGCCAGGCCCTCGTTGCCGAAGGCCGTCATGATGAGAATGGGAAACGGCCCGTCCTCCGGGGGCCATACGAGCGTCTCGAAGGCCTTGCCGTCGGTAAGGTTCAGCTCCATGACGGCAAGGTCAGGTGGGTCCGCCACAACCGCCCTGTGGTATTCGGCCAGACTCTTGACGACATGCGTAACAGCCCCGGGGATACCCTCCTTGATGCTTCGCGAGATAGCCTCGGCATGGGCGTTATCGTCCTCGACCACGAGGATATTTATCCGCTCGTCATTCACATCCAACTCCTTCAGCCAGGATCCGGCGGTTGAGGATATTCAGCTTCTTGCCGTAATCTCGGCGATCATTCTCTTGAACCGGTTTATATCGAAAGGCTTCTGAATGAAATGCATCCCCTTTTCATCCAGGCCCCGCATCTGGATGGAGTCAGCCGCATACCCGGACATGTAGAGGACCTTGACCCCCGGTTTCACCGAGCCTATCTTTTCCATCATTTCCCTGCCGTTCATCTTGGGCATGACCACATCGGTGATTACCAGATCGAAATCCACGCCCAGGCTGGAGAAGAGGAGAATCGCCTCTTCAGGGTCCTGGGTCTCGACAACCCGGAAGCCGGAATCTTCGAGGATACGTTTCACCATCCGCAGGACCATATCGTTGTCTTCCACAAGGAGCACCGACAGTGCCCCCGGATGGCCCGAGTCAACGGAAACGGGCAATTCTTCACGGTCGTCTTCAGCGCGGGGGAAATAGAGATCAAAGGATGTTCCACTGCCCGGCTCGCTTTGCACGACGATAAACCCGTCGTTCTGGCTGACTATGCCGTAGACCGTGGCAAGGCCGAGCCCCGTACCCTTTCCCACTTCCTTGGTGGTGTAGAAGGGCTCGAATATGTGATTCAGCGTCTCCTGATCCATCCCCGTACCGTTGTCGCTCACGGACAGTTTCACGTAGCGGCCCGGAGAAGCCTCGGGATGGCAACTGCGGAATTCCGCGTCTATCTCCACGTTCGCCGTCTCTATTACAAGAACCCCGCCCTTCGTCATGGCATCCCTGGAGTTCATTGCCAGATTCACCAGTATTCTGTTCACCTGGGACGGATCGATGCTTGTTTTCCACAGGTCCGGCGCGGTCCTGAAGATGACACGGGTATCTTCGCCCATGAGCAGTTCCAGGGTTTTCCCGGTTTCAGCGATGGCTGCGTTCAGGTCAACGGCGCGGGGAAACGCCATGTCCTGCCTGGCGAATGCCAGAAGCTGACTGGTGACGTCCCTGGAATGTTCGGCGGCCTTTCTTATCTCACCCAGATACTGGCGCAGTGTTTCATCCTGGGCGGACCTGTTCAGGGACAGCTCGGTAAACCCGAGAATGACGCACAGCATGTTGTTGAAGTCGTGGGCTACCCCTCCGGCAAGACGGCCGACGGACTCCAGGCGCGCAGCCTGGCGAAGCTTTTCCTCGGCCCTTCTGTGCTCGGTTACGTCAATTCCGAAAGACAGGATGCCGGTGTGGAGCCCTCCGTATACGATGGGGTAGTTTCTCCATGCGATGGTGCGCCTTTCTCCCGTCCTGGTGACGATGTCATTTTCGAAGGTGCCGTCATAACCCGATTCCATGAGCCTGTCAAACTCCGCGCGGACCGGGGAGGAATCATCCGGAGGAAGAATGTTTTCGAACCAGTTCATGCCCCTCAGCTCATCCAGGCTGTAGCCGATGACCTTTTCAGCCATCCGGTTGCAGAAGGTAAGCATGCCGTTTTCATCAAGGCACATTATGATGACGTTGGCGGCCTGGATAAGGTTCTCGGTGTATTCCTTGGCGTGGAGGAGCTCCCTCTCCCTCTCGTGAAGGCCGGCGGCCATACGGTTCATGGCGTCGGCAAGCAGGTTGAACTCCAGAATGGCGCCTTGAGGCCGTTCGCTCGCCTCCTCGCCCAGGGAGAGGCTACGGGCCTCGCCGGCCAGAACCTCGAACTGGGCGGCAAGCCGGCGCGACATATAAACCGAGGCAGCCAGAGCGATGAGCCCGGCAAAGACGATGCCCAGCACGGCCGTGCCGGCGATGGCCCATGCCGAACGGTACGCGACCGTCACCGGCTGGGCGGCCAGGACATGCCAGTTCACCGAAGGAATCCGGACAACGCTTCCGATCATCCGGCGGCCTTCAAGACGGATGGGACCGGTGGAAGGTGTCCGGGAAAGCAGGGGGGCACGGCCCAGGGACAGGTGACCCATGTGATGCTGCTGGGCAGTGTAACGCCCCTTGCTGTCGGCAATGACCTGACCGCGCCGGTCCAGGACGAAGATGTACAACTCGTTGTTGCCGCTGATATTCCGAAGAAAACGCTCCAGTCTTTCCAGACTGACCTCGCCCGCTACCGCTCCCCCCTCGAAGGGAGCGGTGTAGGCCACCGACATCCCGCCGCTGACAATGGAGAGGAAGGTGTCCGACCACAGGGAAGCGCCCTTTTCCCGCACCTGGAGGAGGTGATTGTTTCCGGAGAGGTCAATCCTGAGAAAATCATCGTGAAGCGCGTCCCGTTCCGCGGGGAGCCCTACCGCTGTAACGCTTCCGTCCGGACCGGTTACGTAAAGGGCGCTCAGAAAATCCGAGACGCGCACCTGTGAGTCCAGAAAGCCGGTTTTGCCGGAAACGCCCCTTACTCCATGGCGAATGGCGGACGCGCTCGCCTTTACGGTCATCTCCACCGACTCGAGATATACGCCCAGCTGTGATCCTATGACCTCCGCCAGTTTCCGCTGCCGGGACTCCAGGTCCCCCTGGACGAGGGGGGCAAGCCACAGGATACCAACCACAGCCATCAGGAGAAAGGGGATAGCCACAATCAGGACGGCCTGCCGGGAAAGGATGCGGCGAAGGGGACTGTCAGCCATCAATTTATTCCGTGTTGTGAAACAGGCAGTCAACAGCGACCTTATGGATATTGTGGACCGTGGTTTTCAGCATTCCTTGCCCCCGTTGCTATAAAGAGCATGCGCTGCAGAGCGCCTGAACTTCAATTTGCATGCTCATGAACTGTACAGAAACGAAATCGTCAAACATCGGGAGATGGAAAGCCCGTGTCTTTGTGATATTACTAATAGGGTCACACCTGTTCCCGGAACCCGCGAAAACGCCCGCGCCGGGTCTTATCCACAATCCTTAGCAACGCCATAAACAGCGCGAGGAACGTCACAATGAAAGATTTCGACAACAATGACCCGGTCGATAATTTGAACGGCGTGGATATTGAAAAGACCCGCGTCTCCAGTCCCGGCGAAGACATCTACCGCCGCATCGTGGAGACCGCCAACGCCGGCATATGGGTCATCGACCGGGAAGGGCGGATCACACTAGCCAACGAAAAGCTTGCGCGGATGCTGGGATACCGGAAGGAAGAGATGACGGGCCTTCCGATTGAATCGTTCATGTTCCCCGAGGACAGGGAGCGCCATCGCATGCGCATGGACGAGAGGCGCAAGGGCCTGAGCGGAATCTATGAGCAGCGCTTCCCGCGCAGGGACGGAGGGGAATGCTGGCTCCATGTTTCCGCCACCGCGCTCCGGGATGAGGAAGGGGAATTCTCGGGCGCCTTTGCAATGCTGACGGACACCACGGCGCGCAGATTGGAAGAGGAGAACGTCCGGGAGGAGAAGGCCCGGTTGCGCGCCGTGCTGGAAGCGGTGACCGAATCCCTCTTTCTGATGAACCGGGAAGGAATGGTGCTGGTGGCCAACCGGGCAATGGCGCAAAGGCTGCGAAAGACGCCGGGCGAGGTTGAGGGACGCCTCATATACGACCTGCTGCCGGAAGAGCTGGTGGAAAGCCGCCGCATGCTGACGGAGGAGGCGTTTCGCACGGGTCGCCCTGTTCAGTTCGTGGATGAGCGCTTCGGAGGCCGCATGGAAAATTCCATACATCCCATATTCGACGAACAGGGTAAACCAGGCAGCCTGGCGGTTTACGGACGGGACATGACGGACAGGATGAAGGCGGAAGAGCGGTTCCGCCTCATCTTCAACCACTCGCCGGTGGGCGCCGCGACGGTGGCGCCGGATTTCACCTTTCTCCACGTCAACGAGGCGTTCTGCCGCTTCATCGGCTACTCCGAAGCCGAACTGCGGCGCATGACCTTCGTGCGCATAACGCATCCCGAATCACGCGAACACGATCTTGAACAGATATCCCGGCTCCTGTCGGGCGAGATATCCCTATACACCACCGACAAACGCTACATCCACAAGGACGGTCACCATGTCTGGGGAAGGCTCTCGGTTTCTCTCGTGCGCGACTTTGACAACACCCCTCTTTACTTTCTCCCCATCATCCAGGACATAACCGAGAACAAAAAGGCGGAAGAGGCGCTGCGGGAGAGCGAGGGAAGGCTGAGGAGCATATTCCTGGCCGCTCCGGTGGGCATCGGCATAACCTGCAATCGGGTCATAACCGACGTCAACGACACCATGTGCCGCATGACAGGGTACGCCAGGGAAGAGATACTGGGAAAGAGCTCCCTCATGCTCTATCCCGACCTCCCGGAATATGAGAGGGTCGGCCGGGAAAAATACCGGCAGATCCGGGAGCAGGGCACGGGCGCCGTTGAGACGCGCTGGGTGCGGAAAGACGGAACGGAAATCAACGTCATACTCAGCTCCACTCCGATGCACCGGGAAGATCCGTACCGGGACGTCACGTTCACGGCGATGGACATAACCGAACTGCGAGCGTCCCTGCGGGAAAAAGAGGTGCTGCTCAGGGAGGTGCACCACCGGGTCAAGAACAACCTGGCGGCCATCATCGGACTTCTTAAGATGCAGCAAAAGGAAATACTCGACCAGCGGGTTTCGTCTTCCCTGGACGACCTGGTATGCCGCATCAACACCATGGCCCTCGTCCATGAAAGACTCTATCTTTCCGAAAACATGGCCAGGATAGACTTCCAGGACTTCCTGAAACCCCTGACATCTTATCTGTGCGCCTTTTTCGGGACTTCCTCCCCGATCCGCTGCAAGGTGGAGGCCGAGGGAATAGAAATGGGACTCGACCTCGCCGTTCCATCCGCCCTTATCATCAACGAGCTGTTGACAAACGCCATAAAACACGCCTTTCCAGGAGGAAAACCGGGGGCGGGGGTGGAAGCGGGGATTGCCGAGATATGCGTCAGCGTGAAAACGGAAGGCGACGAGTACGTGCTGACTGTAGCCGACAACGGCGCGGGTTTACCCCATGGGAGCAACTGGAGAACCCTTCCGACAATGGGGCTTCGTCTCGTGACGATGCTCGGAGAACACCAGTTGGGAGGCCGGATACGCCTCGACAATTCACGGGGAACAAAATTCGAACTCAGATTCAGCCCCGGACACGGAAGGAAATCTCAATGACCGCCGAAAAAACGGGAATCCTCATCGTAGAGGACGATGGTATTCTTGCCTGGAATCTCCAGGAAACCCTTACAGACATGGGATACGCCATACTGTCCGCCGTGGCCAGCGGTGAAGAGGCCGTGGCTTTAGCCCGCAAATGCCCGCCGGATCTCATTCTGATGGACATAGAGCTCGCCGGTGAACTGAACGGCATAAGAGCGGCTGAGACCATCCGCTCCTTTTCCGATGTTCCCATCGTATTCCTGACCGGTTATTCCCAGGAAACCCTTATCCAGAAGGCAAAGTCGGCGGCCCCTTCCGGCTACCTGATCAAGCCCGTGCCAGCAAGGGAACTCCAGGCCACCATTGAAATGGCCCTTCACCGTCACATGCTGGACAGGCGGCTGAAGGAGAGCGAGGAAAGGGCAAAGGCACTGGCTGAAACCCTCGAGGTGATCTTTGACGCGACTCCCGTCATCATGATGCTGCTGGACAGGGAAGGACGCGTCCGAGCCATAAACCGGGCAGGGGCCGCGTTTTCGGGAACTTCCAGGGAAGAGGCGCTGGGGGTGCTGGGCGGAGAGGTGATCAGGTGCCTGGCGTCATTTGATACCGAGGGATGCGGCAGGGGGGAAAAGTGCCTTTCCTGTCCGGTCCGCTCCAGTGTCATGGGTATCTTTGACACCGGAAAAACCGTATGCGATATCGAGGGACGCCTGACCCTTTTGCGAGAAGGAGTACCCGTCACTTTCGCCTTCCTCATCTCCACGGCGTTGGTCACCATCGACAAAGAAACCATGGCTCTCCTCACCGTGAACGACATTACGGAACGCAAGAAGCTGGAGGAAGAACGACTGGAGGTGGAACGCCGCATGCAGAACGTATTGAGACTGGAAAGTCTCGCCACCGCGGCGGCGGGGGTCGCCCACGGCTTCAACAACATCCTGACCGGTGTCTACGGCAATATGGAGATGGCGCTGCGGAAACTGGACGCGGATTCACCGGCTCGCATCTTTGTGGAGGACGCGCTCCAGTCATCGGAGCAGGCCATTAATCTTTCAGGCCAGATGCTGGCCTTCACCGGACAGGGATACAAGCAGCGGATAATCACGGACCTGAACGAACTGGCCCGAAGCGAGGCGGACGCGGCCGTCAAGGAAAGACAGGGCGCCGCATCGATAATCTTCGATATCCATCCATCTCCGGTAAGAGTGCTGGCGGATCCCCGGCAGATACGCCAAGTGGTGCGCAATCTCCTGACCAACTCCATTGAGTCCGTGAGCGGCCCGGAATGCGTTGTCACCCTGTCCACCGGGATAGTCCAATGTACCGCCCAGGGACTGGAATCAAGCAGGATCACCGAAAAACCGGCCGAAGGGATGTACGCCTATCTGGATGTGCGAGACAACGGCCAAGGCATGGACGAGCAGACCCAGACGCGGGTCTTTGACCCCTTTTTTTCAACCAAATTCACCGGCAGGGGCTGGGAATGCCGGCGGTTTACGGCATCGTGAAAGGACACGGAGGCGCCATCATGCTTGACAGCCAGCGGGATCTGGGGACCACGGTACGGGTCCTGTTTCCGCTGGCCGAGTGATAAACCTCACATAAACCCCTGCCCGCCCATCACGTCCCGCAGGTGTGAAAACCGCCTCTCCAACTCGTCCACGGGTCCGGACAGTGCCTGGAGACTTCCGCCGGCGGCAATCTTCTCTATCCTGAAGGCCGCCTCCCTAAGCGCTTCCGCGCCCATATTGGCCGCCGCGCCCTTGATACCGTGGGCCAGGAGTTCCGTCCGTTTGGCGTCCCCTCGCGCCATGGCCTCAGCGAGTCCGGCAATCTGCACCGGCATGTCCCGCAGAAAGGCGCCGCAGACCTCCCTGGCCAGCTCGCCGTCGCCCATGACCCTTTCCAGAAAGGCATCCCTGTCGAAGACAGGCGGCGGGTTCTCTCCGGCCCGGGCGGCGGGCGGCTTTGTCATCCCGCCTCGCCGGCCGTCCCCGAGTTCAGGATCCCTCTTTCCGCACAACCATCGATCCAAAACCTGGGCAAGCTCATCGGGCTGCACGGGCTTGCTCAGGTAGTCATCCATCCCGGCCGCCAGGCAACGTTCCCGATCCCCCTTCATGGCAAAAGCGGTCATGGCGATGATGGGGATTCCGCCGTTTATGACCTCCGCCCCGGGCTCGCGGATGCGGCGCGTCGCCTCGAATCCATCCATCTCCGGCATCTGGCAGTCCATGAGCACCAGATCATAGGGAATCCGCCGCAACGCCTCCAACACCTCGCGCCCGTTCGCGGCCACATCCGCCCTAAGGCCCAGTTTCCGCAGAATGCTCAGGGCCACGATCTGGTTCGTGGGATTGTCCTCCGCCAGCAGCAGGCGGACCTGCCCCCGGCGCAGTTCTGAAAGTGTGTGGCGGGTCACAAGACCTGAGACGTCCTGAACTCCGTCAGTCCTCTTTCCGGCAATCACAAGGGAAAGGCACTCACGGAGATGGGACTGACGCAGCGGTTTCGTCAGGTAACCGGCGAAACCGATGTCAAGGAAGCGCGTTCCGTCCCCGCGCTCGCCAAAGGAGGTGAGCATTATCAGCCGGGTATCCCGGATCTCCGGCGTCTCCTTGATGCGGCGGCCCAGCTCCGCTCCGTCCATCTCAGGCATGTGCATGTCCAGCAGGGCCACATTCCAGGGTTCCCCTCGAAGGGCGGCGTCCATAAGTTCACGGAGCGCGCTCTCTCCGTCCGCCACCTCCGCGGAAACACACCCCCAGGCATGCAGGAGGGTCGCAACCAGCAGCCGGTTGGTTTCCAGATCATCCACCACCAGGACGCGCGTTCCCGACAGGTCCGCCAGGGGAGAGGGTTCCAGCGAAGGGAGGTCCGGCTGCTTGCCGAACAGTGCGGTGAACCAGAATGTGGACCCCTTTCCCTCTTCACTGGTAAAACCTACGGAACCTCCCATGAGCTCCGCCAGTTGACGGGATATGGCCAGGCCGAGGCCTGTGCCCCCGTATTTCCGGGTAGCGGAGGAATCCACCTGGGTGAACGGACTGAACAGATCATCCCGCTTGTCCGGGGGGATGCCTATGCCGGTATCCCTTACCGAGAAACGGACCCGCGCCCGCTGTTCCGTCTCCTCCTCCAGGGAGGCCCGGATAACGACCTCGCCCTGGTTGGTGAACTTGATGGCGTTCCCCCCCAGATTGACCAGAACCTGGCGAAGCCTTCCCGGATCGCCCCTCAACATGACAGGGACCGAGGGTTCTATGAGGCATGTGAGCTCCAGCCCCTTTTCCCGCGCCTTTACCGCCAGGAGCTCCGCGGTATCCTCCAGGTTGGAGCGGAGATCGAAATCAATGGCGGCGATCTCCAGTCTTCCGGCCTCTATCTTGGAAAAATCCAGGATGTCGTTGAGAAGAGTCAGGAGGGACTCCCCGCTGCCGCGCACGATCTCCGCGTACTGGCGCTGTTCCGGAGAGAGTTCCGTGTCCAGAAGAAGCCCGGTCATGCCGATGACGCCGTTCATGGGGGTGCGGATCTCGTGGCTCATGTTGGCCAGAAACTCGCTCTTGGCGCGGTTGGCGTTGTCGGCCTGGATCGCCAGCTCACGGGCCTTGGCATTGGCCGCCTCCAGCTCCATGTTGGTGGACATGAGCCTCTTCTCCGACTCCTTGCGTTCGGTGATGTCGCGGATCACGCTGATGACAACCCTCTCCCCTTCGATGGTTACCCCCTTTGAACTGATTTCAGCGGGAAAGGTGGCGCCGTCCTTGCGGCGGTGCACGGTCTCAAAGAGTATGCCCTCCCTGTCAGCCTGCTCCATCTGCTCGGCGGTCAGGTTAGAAGAACCGTCGAGCCGTATGTCCCGGATGGAAAGGGAGAGGAGCTCCTTGCGGCTGTATCCATAGGCATCGATAGCGGCCGCGTTGGCGTCCAGAATACGCCCGTCCACGCGGCGGACCTGCATTATGATGTCCCGGCAGCGGCTCAGGACCATCTCCGAGCGCCGGAGGGCGTCTTCCACCTCCTTGCGGTCGGTTATGTCGCGGGCGGCGGCGTGGATGATATTTCCCTTGGGAAGCGATCTCCATTCAATCCAGCGAAAACCGCCGTCACGGCAACGATAGCGATTGACGAAACTGAGGACCTGTTCCTGGGCGGACAGACGGGCAATCGCCTCCAGGGTCCGTTCCAGGTCGTCGGGATGGACCAAATCCAGGAAACGGCATCCCTCCAGCTCCTCCAGGGGGTATCCCAGGGTCTCTTCCCACTGGCGGTTCAGTCTGAGAAAACGGCCCTCGGTATCGGCGATGCAGAACATATCCAGGGCGTTGTTGAAATAGCTCTCGATCTCCTCGGTCTTTTCCCTGAGGGCGGATTGCGCGCCGTACAGGGCCTGGAAATGGGAAGACCTGTTCCTCTGCCAGACGGCGAATCCGATTGCGGCGAGAAATCCGGTCATGGCCATGAAGAGGGCGGCCAGAAGAATGGAGCGGTTGCGCCAGGAGGCGCGGAATTCGGCTTCGTCCAGATTGACAACAATGAACCATGGCGAGTCCGGGACGGGCTGGATGAATCCCAGCACCGGCGCGCCCCGGTAGTCCACGCCCTCCGCCTCCCCCTGCCTGCCCAGGACCGCCATCACCGCCAGGGTGGAGGAACTGCTGAGGGGGATACGCAGTTTCAGGGCCGCATCCCGGCGGTGGCGAAGCTGGTTGAGAAAGAGGACGTGATCCCCGTCCCTGGCCACCAGCATAGTCTCGATGGTCCGGCTGGAAGAAGGCGATTTTGTGATAAGGGGATAGAGAAAGCGGGAGGCGTCACTGACCAGTACGATTGCTCCGGCGGGCTTCATTTCGCCCCCCTCTTCCATGAAAAGGGGCGAAAGCACGCTCAGGTGCGGGCCGGCCGTATCCTGTTCGGTATGGAGATCGTTGAATACGGGCAACCGGGTCCGAAAGGCCTGGGCAAGGGAGTCCATGTAGCCGCGGTGAACGCCGGCGCGTCCGCTCAGGCTCAGGGCCACACGGCCGTCGGCCGACGTCAGCAGCACATCGGAATAGCCATAGTGGCGCGCCATGGTGCGGAAATGCGCAAGGAGGCGTTTCTCGCGGCCATTTTCCGACCCGCGCGCCAGGAGAGCGGCGTCTCCGGAGAGATACTCCATTTCCGAGATGAGAGAGGCATCGGCAAGGCGTTCTCGCCGCCAAGCGGCGATCTGATCAGCCTTCAGACGGGCAATGGCCGAAAGCTCGTTCAAGGTGCGTTGCCGATAGTCATCTTCCTCCGAATTGTAGAACCATGCGCCGCCGGCTATCAATGCCAGGATGACCGCGGCGAGGGCAAGGGAGATGGGGAGGGTCAAGAGTCTTTCGCTGGGGCTGTCCTTCATGCAAACTCCCTTTGCTCAATAAGGGGCTCGCCCGGTAAGGGGCGAAGGGGGATACTCGGACCTTCGCCCCCCGGCCCCTATCATTGCATATTTCCGGCGCCCGCGTAACCGTCTTTTTCAAGGCGCCGGGCCGGGTGAGAGTTGCCAACCCTTCGATGCATGGAACGCGCAATCAGTTATCCATTGGTCGGGATTGCGTCCCGTCTTCCGGAGATCCCCCCCCGTTTTCACGTTGCTTTTCCCCGTTCTCCGGAGGTTGCTCTCCATCGGCCGGCGTGTCCGCGCCAGGTTCCCCAGAGGGTTCAGCCGGTTCGGGAGCTACAATGAAGAATTCCGCCCCACGCGCGGAAGCGCCTGCCTCTGCCGGCCTTCCGGCCGCATCCACGGGCATAGAGACAACCGTATCCGGCTTCACGAAACCGGTGGCAGGTTTCGACGCCATGGCGGAACGCATAAACCGTCCCCAGATGGGCGCGCTGATGGCGCCACCGGTGAAACCCCTCCCGCCCGGCCTGGGTTTGTCGTGACCTACCCAGACTCCGGTGACCACCTGGGGGGTATAGCCGACAAACCAGGAGTCGCGATAATCGTCGGTGGTGCCCGTCTTTCCCGCGGAAGGTCGTTGCTGGGCGAATGATTTCAGGCTCTTTGCTGTGCCGTAGAGCATAACGTCGCGCAGCATCTGGGTTGTGACAAAGGCGGCCGCTGGAGAAAGCGCCGGTGTAAGCTCCGGGGCGTTCTCGGTCCATGCGTTGCGGTTCCGGTCAAAGATACGGATGATCGTCCTGGGAGTCGGCCGCGTCCCGCCATTGGCCAGCGGGGCGTATGCGGCTACCAGTTCAGACAGAGAGACCTCATCCGTTCCCAGGGCCAGGGAAAGGCCTTTTTCAGCATGGGGCGAAAGTCCGAATCTGCTGGTGAATTCAGTGAAATAGGGCACACCGATAGTGTCCAGCAGCTTTACGGCTATAACGTTGTTGGAATAGGCGAGCGCCTGGCGGAGGGAAAGCTCGCCATGGGTTTCGTTGCCGTAATTTCGGGGCCTCCAGGTTGTCCCGTTTCCCCGATCATAGGTAACCGGCGAATCATTCCACCGGCTGGCCGCGGTAATCCCCTTTTCCAGGGCAGCGGCGTAGATGAACGGTTTGATGGCCGAACCCGGCTGGCGTCTGGCATAGAAGGCCCGGTTATATGAATTCCTCCGGAGATCCACACCGCCCACCGCGGCAAGCACATCACCGGACGAGGCGTCAAGGCACACAAGGGCCCCCTGCAGATTCGGAGAAATCCTCTTAACTCCTTCTCGCAGTGTCTTTTCCGCCAGCTTCTGCATGGGAAGGTCCATGGCGGTGGTCACCTCCAGCCCCCCCTGCTCGATGATGTCGGCCCCGTAGCGTTCCACCAGCTTGTTGCGGATATGCTCCACGTATTGCGGGGCCTCGCCCGGCTTCACGTATGTAACAGGACGGGCCGACAGGTTCAGCATCTTTTTCCTGCTGATAATCCCCAGCTCCGCCATGCGGGCCAGGACCACGTTTCTCCGGCCTCCAGCGGCGGACGCTTCGCCCAACGGGTTGTATCGGGACGGATTCTTGGGAACTCCGGCCAGAAGGGCGCATTCGGCCTCGTTCAACCGCTCGGGTGTCTTGTCGAAGTAAACGCGGGCCGCCTGGGCAATCCCCCACGCGCCGTTGCCGTAATAGATCTCATTCAGATACATCTCCAGGATCTGATTCTTGGAATACCTGCGCTCGTACTCCATGGCCAGTTGCGCTTCCTTGAGCTTCCTGTCGATGGTTTTCTCTCCGGAAAGCAGTTTGTTTTTGATGAGTTGCTGGGTGATAGTGGACCCGCCCTCTACCATTTTTCCCTTCATCACATCCTTTACCAGGGCGCGGGCAATCCCTCTGATATCAACCCCTCCATGTTCATAGAAACGGGAGTCTTCTATGGCGACCACGGCCTTCCGGAGAAAGGAAGGGATACGGTCGATGGATACCCAGTATCTTTTCTGCGACTGAATCCTCCCAACGAACCTGCCTTCCCGATCAAAGACCTTTATGGATGAATAGCCCGACCGAAGCTCGGGATGGGTCGCGATCCTCGCCAGGGCAAGGGATGGAAACAAGAGAACCGCTAACGCTAAAATGACCGCAAAGGCTGCGGCATTGGATTTTCGCGACAGAAATACTAATGAATTCAATTCATTGCTCCTTTATATTATCCATTTTCAGATATCATTCCCCTGAGTCCGCCGAAAAGAGTACCCTGATCGGAGTCGAAGGGCCGCCAAAAACATCGCTCTACGATAGCGGAAAAAGATTTCTTTCTCAAGAGGGTATGCTTACCTGAAGATATCTAGCGATTTTTGAAGATTGTGAATGTAAATATGTAGTTTCAGAGGAGAAATGAATTTGATGGATGATTCCGCGGACCGGCGGATGTTACGTCCGGAGACGGCTGGGCGGCCGCCCCTTCATGGGGCATCCTGTCCGGATTGATGGGAAAGGTAATCAAGGCAAAACTGGTCTCAAAGACGTTTCCGGATGGAAAGGAATTCGCCGCAAAGACAACAATTTATCCTGAAAACGGCAGTTGGAGTTGTCCGAAGAGAACGACTTCGGCCTGATTCGTTGCTGCTCCTGGCGAAATGGAGCGTCAACAGTCTATGGTGTCCGAACCCGCAGGGTGAATTCATAGGCTGTAGAGATAGAGCCTGGAGCAGAAGAAGGACATCCGGAGTGAACGAAGGATGACTCCAACTGCCGAATATAGGTTTATTGTCCGGCATTGCGGACTTACGTGAATTTCTCCATGGTCGACGCGCATACAGGGATTCTCATCACGATACGATTTCTCCCGCCAGTATTGTCACGGCTTTCCCGGACAAAAGCACCCGCTCACCCATCAACTCAACCTTGACTATTCCACCCCGCGCCGAGGCCTGGCATGCGGTCATGGACGTTTTTCCCAGTCTCTTTCCCCAGTAGGGGCCGAGGCAGCAATGCGCCGAACCGGTAACCGGGTCTTCCGGAATACCTGCCCGCGGAGCGAAAAATCGTGAGACAAAGTCGAACTCCTTTGTCGCGGAGCGGCTGGTGACTATCACCCCGCGGCATTCAAGACCCGAGAGGAGGGACATATCGGGCTTCAGACCGCGCACAGCGGCCTCGTCCGCAACCTCCACCAGGTAATCCATCCGGTTTCTTCCCACAAGAAATGCGGGAACACCCAATATTTCTTCCAGGTTGAGAGACGAAGCAACCGGCTTCGCCGGTTCGGCCGGGAAATTGAGCTCGATCCACCCTTTCCTCTCCCTTGCGGTCAACAAACCGCTTTTCGTAAAGAAACGCGCCTCATTATCAAGGGGGAGCAGGCCCCGCTCCCACAGGATGTGAGCGCTCGCCACGGTTGCATGGCCGCACAGATCCACCTCCACAGCGGGAGTGAACCAGCGGAGGCTGAAACCATCCCCTTCGGGAAGCAGAAAAGCAGTCTCCGAAAGATTCATCTCCCGAGCAACGTTGCGCAGCCATTCCTCAGGCCGCGGGCGATCAAGAAGGCAGACAGCGGCAGGATTGCCGGTAAAAGGCGCGCTGCTGAAGGCGTCAACGGAAAAGATCGGAACAACCATGGGATCTCCTTGTTATGACTCATATTCGACAGTTGATTTTAAAATAATCTTGTAGAACAAGCAGTTACAAGGCGCAATTCAGGTCTTGGCACTACAAAAAGGCTCTTTGAAAACCGTTTTTCCTACTTGCCCACAATCCGTATGGTGGTCGGAACGGCCACCCCAATAGCCTTGAACACCTTGCCGCAGACGCCGACATATTCCGTCCTTACGGCGACTTTCGTGCCCTGTTCTTCCAGAAGTACCTCCTCGATGTGGCAACGAGCAGCAGGATGACGAGCACATCCTGAAATTGCGCGAGGAACTTTCTCCATGCGGGCACGGGCTTTTCCGCCGTCAATTCGTTCCTGCCGAAACGTTCGAGCCGTGCCCGTGCCTCCGTTTGGCTCAAGCCGCGCCGCGCGTCCGTGCCGAGGGAAGTTAAAACTTCGTCAACGGATTGTTGATAAGCAGGTGGCTGATCTCGTAGAAGGGTTATCGTGCTCATCTATCACCCCTTTGCTTCTGCGACCGGTTGCATCTCAGCGCGCCGGTTCCGTGCTTGCCTTCGCGGTACAGTTTATAGCCTCGATAAAGCAGCGCCAAGGCGGCCCACACAAGAACAACGGCGAGCGGATACACCAGCAGGCGCGGGAAGGACGCGAAGAGAATTGCCAACGCCAGCAACAACACACCGGACATCAACATGTTATGCGCCTCGACGGGTTCGAGCACGCGCCGGTTCGTGAACGCCGCGCCGATGGCGTTACCTATGCGAATCGCTCCGGCTGCCGCGCGTCCGCCGCTCCCGCCGCCGCTTATAATGACCGGGTGCGTGTGGCGCGGCTCGCCCGGTGAGCGCATCTTTTGTTTCGCATCAAGGACCACTTTAGTTGCATTCGTCAGATCCTGAAGATACATTTCTTCCATTGCTCGCGCGAAGGGCGCGTCTTCAACTACTGCGTCCAACTCGCAGTTGCCGAACCAACTGGCAATGTTGAGATTCGTCGAACCGACACGCGCCCAACGTCCATCCGCAACCGCCGTTTTCGCGTGCAGCATCGTTCCGTTCCACTCGAAGACGCGCACACCCGCTTCCAGCAAGGGTCGATACCCGGCTCTCGACAAAGGTCTCAAGAGAGGTATGTCAGTGGCGTTGGGGACGAGCAGGCGCACGTCAATGCTATCCTTCGCCGCCGCTCTCAAAGCCTGCACATAGCTGTTCGTCCCGACGTAGTAGGCATCACTCAACCACAGTCGCTTTCGTGCAAGCGCGGCGACAAGCAAATCCACACGAAGCAGCCCTGCCGTTGAAGGCACGGTCGCCACGATGCGCAAGCGCACGTCGCCGGCCGGGTCTATGACGTCTCTGTTGATCAATTCATGTTCGGGAATCGGCTCACCCATCATCTCCCAAACTTGTGCGAACGCACGCTCAATATCCGCGACGGCGCGCCCGCGCACTTCAACTCCGGTGTCGCGCCACGGCTCGATATTCTTTTCAGGAACACCCGCCCACATTCGCCCGATGCAAAGCCCCGTGATGAAACCCACCTCTCCGTCAACCGTAAGTGACTTGCGGTGGTCACGCGAGAGCCAGCCGAGCGGCGAATCCAGGCGGGGGGGGTTGTAGCAACGCACCTCGACGCCGCCTGCGCGAAGATGATTCCAAAACGAGCGCGAGGTTTTGCCGAAGCCGCCCATCCAGTCGTAAATCAGGCGCACGTGAACGCCTTCTTTTGCTTTGGCGATCGGTGCGTTGGCGAATCTCCAACCGGCATCATCCTCGTGGATGATGTAGCTCTCGAAGTTGATATAATGTTTCGCCGCGCCGATTGATTCGAGCCACGCCGGATAATTTTCGCGCGCGTCCATGAGCAGACGCACGCTGTTTCCTTCGATGAGGGGCGCACGTGCGGCACGCGAAAAGGCTTGGTCGGCGAGTTCGCGCACGGGCGACACGCTCGCGCGCTCCGTTTGCTCGCGTTGCACGGCGGTGCTCATTGCCCCATCGGGTAAGACGGTGCGGACCCGTCAACTGGCTTTACGATGTAGGACACCAACATCCAGGCGCCGATCATAGGAATGGCGTAGTTCGCCATAACTCAGTGCATTTGCAAGGTTTTTCAGTGTCGTTAATGACATTGATTTTGAGGCCCTACTTATGAGGTACCTTTTGTTGCAGCACATAGAATTCCCATTGGGACAAATCCAATTGATTAAATTCGTCATGTGTTTTTGCTTTCTGTACGGCGAAAATGTAAATATCTGCTCTAAATTGAGCATCAGTTGAAGTTCGCCTTCGCACTGTGGACAAGGGCTATGGTTAAAGATCTGATCCTTGACCAATTCGGCATCAGTCTGAGCGAAGTTTCCGTTGGTCGTTTGCTCCACGAACTGGGCTTGACACCTCAAAAGCCACTTCCCTCGAGCTTATCAACAGAATCCGGAGCGAGTTGCGTATTGGCTCCAGGAGGGTACCCCTCAATCCAGAAAGAAGCCAAAAAGACCAAGGCAACCATTTACTTTGGCGATGAAGCCGGTGTCCGCTCTGATTACCATTGTGGAACCACTTGGGCTCCCAAGGGCCAGACTCCGGTGATTCGCACCACCGGAGCTCGACATAGTCTGAATCTCGTGTCAGCAGTCAGCGCCAAAGGCTCCATGCGCTTCATGACGGTCAAGGGAAAACTGACCGCCGACCGGTTCATTGAATTTCTGGAACGATTACTGAAAAACCAGAAAACTCCAGTATTCCTTATTGTTGATGGTCATCCAGTCCACCGGTCTGCCAGGGTCAAGACTTTTGTCGATTCAACTGATGGCAAACTGAAGTTATTTCATTTGCCTGCATACTCTCCGGAACTCAATCCGGATGAACAAGTCTGGAACCAGCTCAAAAATCACCGGATCGGCAAGATGTTCATCAAATCTCTTGACGACATGATTAAGAAAGTTGGTTCGGCGTTACGTTCGATTCAAAGGTCTCCTGCTCTCGTCCGTAGCTTCTTTCAGCACAGAGAGTGCTGTTATGCTGCTCTGTAATGTCGAGCAGTCAGGTTCCGCCTTAGTAATGTGCTTCTGATGCGTAATGTGAAAGAACTTCCTACAGGGCCGGGTTTGCCCCGCCTGTGTTTTTGGGCGGGTCGTAATCCTGGTTATGCTCACCCCTATTTTTAATAACAAGGTTTGTTATTCTATGATATGCTTGAGGTCGAAAGGAGGATACCCTCAATGAACGTTTCCCTTACCCCCCAACTTGAAAAGCTGGTGAAAAGCAAGGTTGATAGCGGTCTTTACGGCTCCGCAAGCGAAGTTATACGCGAAGCCTTGCGGCTTCTTGAAGAGCGCGATCGGAGACACTCTCTCCACGTTGAAGAACTTAGGGCCGAAATCAAGAAAGGCTTTGACAGCGGCGAACCCACCCCTTTAGACGTCGGGGCTATCAAGGCCAGAGGCCGCAAACGGCTCGATGCGTGAGCAATCACGGAGAACGGCTGATGGTAACAATTCTCGTACGTCCCGAGGCTGAAAAAGACCTCGATGAAATCTGGTTGTACATAGCCCAAGATAGCCCGGTCAGTGCGGATAAACTCCTCGACGAAATTGAGGAAACATGCCGTAAACTCGGTCGGTTCAAGAATATGGGCAGAAACCGCGACGAACTCTATCTGGGGCTGCAAAGCTTCCCTGTCGGCAAGTATCTGATCTTCTATATACCGATGAACGGCGGCATTGAGATTATCAGGGTTTTGCACGGCATGATGGATATCGATGCTTTCTTCTTTTGATTGAGTACAACAGAAACCGAAAATGCAAACCTTCCAGTTTCAAGCTCATCTTACCGGGCGACTACCCGTTCATGCTTCTCGACGATATTGGGAAATCCATTCTTGTAACACCGAATGGGCAAGTCATTGGCTATAGCCGCAAGGCACATGTTGCAGGAACTGCACGATGCTGCTTCTGTTCGGCCTTCCCTGATTTGTTTCACGAGGGAAGGTTCCTGCACGAACGGCCGGCTCATGGAAATGAGATCCGCGTACCCTTGCGAAAGTATTCCCTCCATATGTGACACCCGACGCAGCCCACCGACAGCGAAGACTGGAACATTCTGCACAGCCGACTTGACTGTGCGGGTCGCCTCCAGGTTGAATCCTTCAAGATCATCAAATCGGCCGGACAGCTGCCGAAGCATCAAATGGGCCAAAGGCCTCATATACCAAGGCTGGATCCTCGCTAACTCGTTAACCGGCACACTGCCCCAGTACACATTCATGAAGGAGTATGCGAGGGTACCCGAACTCAATTCAAGCCCATCGATACCCAGCTCGCACAGCCAACGTGCGTAAGTGCCGGCCAGGGGCGGGGTTATGCCTGTTTGTGGGGTATGTTCATCAACGTTTAGTTTCACCAGAATCGGAATACCTGCCGGCACAACCTCACGGATTGCCAGGACAATCTCGCGTAAAAAGCGAAAGCGCTTTTCTTCCGAGCCGCCCCAGTCATCGGCCCGATCGTTGAAGAACGGGGAAAGGAATTGGTTGACCAGGTAGCCGTGAGTGGCGTGGATCTGCACACCGTCAACCCCGGCCACGACGGCCCTGCCGGCAGCAGCGGCAAAGGCCTGGATGGCCTCACAAATCTGGGCCTCCGTCATCTTCTGCGGCCGAACAAAGAAGAAAGGATCGCGTCCCTTATGAGAAGGCCCCAAAGGCGTCTGGCCGATGATCCCCGACTTGGTCTGGCGCCCCGGGTGGGCCAGTTGGAATACGATCCGGCCGCCTTCCTGGTGAACGGCTTCTGCGAGCTTGCGCAAGCCGGGGATCATGTCGTCGCTGTGGATGCCAGCCTGATACTTCATGGACCGCCCCAACGGATGCACGTAAAGATAGCCGGGAATGATGAGACCCACCTGCCCTCGGGCCAGGCTCCGGTATCGTGCGACAAGTTCCTGGCTCACCTTGCCCTCTTCCGTAGCCATGGCCTCGTAAGTTGCAGAGTGAACGAAGCGATTCTCGAGTTGCAGGCCTCCAAGGGATATGGGCTTGAATAAAAGGGACATGATGATAACCTCCTTCAATGCGTGTATTGTAACCCAAGGGCCAAACTCCGGTGATTCGCACCACCGGAGCTCGACATAGTCTGAATCTCGTGTCAGCAGTCAGCGCCAAAGGCTCCATGCGCTTCATGACGGTCAAGGGAAAACTGACCGCCGACCGGTTCATTGAATTTCTGGAACGATTACTGAAAAACCAGAAAACTCCAGTATTCCTTATTGTTGATGGTCATCCAGTCCACCGGTCTGCCAAGTTCAAGACTTTTGTCGATTCAACTGATGGCAAACTGAAGTTATTTCATCCCCAATCCGCAAAACTGGTGGTTTGAAATGGTATAACAGTTTATAATCCTTCGCAAATATGGAGCGAAGGAGTTCACCCAGATGGTGAAAGAAAATCTCGGTTTCGAGTTTGCAGCTGCCCGACAGGTACTCACATCAGTGGCCGGTAGTGGCGGGATGAGCGCGATGGAACCGGTTCGGCGGAAGGAGTGCCGAAGGTGCGCAGGCGGATCAAGACCATCCAGGATTATCTGCTGCGCAGTGCGGCCGTCGTGGTGAATCACGCCCGCAAGAACCTGCTCAAGGTCAATGCTTGGTGGCTGGAAAAGCTCCGGCCTGATCTGATTCAGGCCAGGATCGGCAGGTTGCTGCTTATTGCTGGCTGACGAAGACAGGAACTAAGATTTTCAAAGAGCAGAGAAGCAAACGCAGGGGGTCGGTGCGTCCTCAAATCGGCAAAAAGACCCTCCTGAGGGGAAAATAGCGCGTCGTTTTTTGCAACATCAACAGACCCCAGACAAAAACCGCTACCCCTGAGAGGCGTCGGGCCGAAAAGCTGCCCCGACTACCCCCGCCAGAGGTACGTCAACTAGAGGTTTGCGGATTCGGGTTGAATGGTGTGCTCTTTGCCGTCGGCGAGTTGGACCTTCGCCTTCCTCTTGCAGATGCACGTATACTGTCCACACTTCGGGCATAGCTCCGGAGGAGACTTTTTCGCTCACGCAGGGTCGTTGACCGCAGACAGGGCACGGTTGCGGCGGGCGCTTTTCGCAGACACAGAGGTACTCGCCGCATTTCGGACAGGCTTCCGGTTCTTCCGGCTCGCCATCCCACTCCGGATCGCTGAACTTAAACCCGGCGCATTCCCCTTGCTAGGCGTTTCGCCAGGAGGCAGGTCAAGCGGTTGTTAGTTCAACCCCTCCCCTATTCATTCTTTCAGCATGTACCCGATTCCGCGTATGGTGTGAATGAGCCGTTTTTCCTTCCCCTTGTCGATCTTCTTCCTCAGATAGTTGACGTACACGTCGATGATATTGGTAAACTTGTCGAAGCCGCTCTGCCACACGGCATCGGCGATCATATTTCGGGTAAGGGTCTGGTTCGGATGCCGAACAAGGAATAACAGCATCTCGTATTCCTTTCCCGTAAGGTCTATCTCAAGGTCACCACGCCATACCTTGTGGAGGACGGGATCTATGCAGAGGTCGGAGAGACGTATCAAAGCTCCCCGTTCCTGGAAGCTTCTTCGCTGGAGGGCCTTGACGCGCGCCAGTAATTCAGCGAAGGCGAACGGCTTTTTCAGGTAGTCGTCAGCACCGGCCTCTAAACCGGTTACGATGTCATCCACCGAGTCCTTTGCCGTGAGTATCAATACCGGGATTGGGTTCTTCTTTGCCCGTAGCTCCCTGACAACGGAAAGCCCGTCTTTTTTTGACAATACCATGTCAAGGATGACAAGTCCGTACGCCCCATCCAAGATCATTTGCTGGCCTGTTTCACCGTCGAAGGTAATATCAACCTGATACTTTTCCTCCTCAAGTCCGCGTTTTATGAACTTCGCCACCTTTTTGTCGTCTTCCACCACAAGTATCTTCATCTAACCACTCCGTATGTCGTTTTTTTCATGGGACAAGGCAAAAGTATAACTAAATGCATTATTATTTCATAGTGATTTATTAAACCATGCAATTCGCCTTATCCAATATAGAAAAACTGCGGCAACCATCTGCGATATCGCGCAGACTTGTAAACGGAATTCTCAACGGGTCAAAATCCCGGATCATGAAACCGCGCGCCTTCATTTACTTTGCCCATCACCTTCAGACAGTGACGGCCGGATGCCGCGCATGCGCCCCTGCGCATCGTCTATTGCCTCAATCTTCTTGACATCCACGCCAATACAGGTGATATTGCCGTTATTCTGGAGTAACGGTGTTACTTATGGGGTTCAAGGAACGACGTTTACAGCATAAAGAGGAGTTTCGCGAAGAGATACTGTCCGCTGCGCAGGAGATCTTCTCCAGGGAGGGGTATGCGCACTTCTCCATGCGCAAACTCGCCGCCAGGATCGATCATTCGCCAACCACAATCTATCGCTATTTTCGCGATAAAGACGACCTGCTCTTTCATATCTGCGAAGACCTGTTTTCGTCGCTCCACAACAGGATCGAAGAGATACTACGTAAGGCGCCTCACCCTGGGGAAGCCCTTCGAATGACCCTGCTTGAGTATATGTCCTTCGGTTTTTCCAATCCCGAACAATACAAGGTCGCCTATTTTTCCAACCCTGAACTGTATGGCTCTCCCGATGAATTCATGACACGCGAAACCATGGGCCTGCGTTTCTATTGCACTTTCCGGGAACTGGTGGAAAAAAGCATCCAGAGCGGTTATTTGCGGGACACTGATGTTGACCTGGTGTCGCAAACGCTTCTGGCCGCCGCCCATGGTCTGGTGACAAACGTTATTTTTTTCAAGGACTTTCCCATGCAAAGACCGGAATTGCTAATGGAAATGCTTGTAGACGCCCTTCTGAAAGGATTTGCCGCGTAATTTTTTTGCCATGAACATTAACGGTGTTACTTAAATTTACCATTGTAACTGGAATGGGAGTATCAACTGATGGATACAAAGCTGAATATAATACACGGACGAAAAAAAACCGGCGCCATGAGCACGGCACAGCATATCGGGGGCACCTTCCTGGTTGACCAGGGACACTGCAGTTCCGTCCTTGACCGGTCCGCGGAACTTCTGGCTTCGCTACAGAAAGAAGACGGTCACTGGGTCTTCGAACTGGAAGCAGATGTCACTATTCCGTCGGAGTATATCATGCTGCAACGCTTTCTCGGCCGTCCAACAAAGAGGGAAACCACACAAAGGGTAACATCCTATCTGCTGGACCGGCAACAACCCGACGGCGGATGGCCGTTGTACGCCGTCGACGGAAACGCCAATATCAGCGCTTCCGTGAAGGCATATTTCGCACTGAAACTGCTGGGGCATAACAAAAACGCCCCTCATATGGTGAATGCCCGCCGGTTGATCCTTGCCTTGGGCGGCGCTGCCCGCTGCAATGTGTTCACAAGAATCACGCTCTCGCTCTTCGGCCAGATTCCCTGGCACACGCCACCCGCCATGCCGGTGGAGATAATGTTGCTGCCTCGCTGGTTCTTTTTTCACCTCGACAAGGTTTCCTACTGGTCTCGAACCGTTATAGTACCTTTACTGATCCTCTATGCAAAAAAACCGGTGTGCCACTTGCGGCCGGAAGAAGGGATTGCCGAACTCTTTCTCGATCCGCCGGATCAACTGTTCAATCTTGACCGTTTCAAGCCGCGAAATTGGCGGAAAAACGCCTTTATCCTGCTGGACCGCCTGCTGAAACGCACAATGCAATTCATACCCGGCAAGGTGCGCAATCGCGCCATACGTGAGGCGGAACTCTGGACCCGCGAAAGAATGCGGGGTGAGGGCGGCATCGGGGCAATCTATCCGGCCATGGCAAATGCCGTGATGGCGCTCAAAACCCTCGGCTACCCTGAAGATGACCCGGACTTCCGACGGGGTCTCTCGGCCATAGACAGTCTTCTGGCAAACCGTACGCCTGACTCTGGAGACCCTTCCGCCTCCTGTCATCTACTGACGAATATGGGAATCGAGTCATCAGCGGCGCCCAATCTCTATCCCATTGATCGGAGTGTATCGGCGAGGAACGACATGCAATCCATCTGTCAACCATGCGTCTCTCCAATCTGGGATACGGCCTTGAGTCTGTCGGCGATGATGGAAGCCGGTCTTGCCCCCCGTTCTTTTTCGGCGGATCGGGCCATCCAATGGCTGTTCGACCATCAGGTTATCGCGCCTGGAGACTGGTCAAAATCCTCGCCTGGTTTACAGGGAGGCGGCTGGGCGTTTCAATATGAAAACAGTATTTACCCGGACCTGGATGACACATCCAAGGTGCTTATAAGCCTGTTCATGGCCGGAGCGCTGGATCGGGAAGAATACCGGGAAAAAATTCTCCTGGCGGTGCAGTGGGTAATCGGCATGCAGAACCATGACGGTGGCTGGGCAGCCTTTGACGTGGGTAACGACCACCTATATCTGAACAATATCCCCTTTGCTGACCACGGCGCCCTGCTGGATCCGAGCACCTCCGACCTCACCGGACGCTGCATCGAGATGCTGGGCACACTGGGCTACGGCACGGAGTACCCTCCGATTGCGAGGGGAATAGCCTATCTGCGCAAGGAACAGGAACGGTTTGGCGGCTGGTTCGGTCGCTGGGGAGTCAACTATCTCTACGGTACCTGGTCGGTGCTTTCCGGTCTTCATCATGTGGGTGAGGACATGGGGCAACCTTACATCAGGAGAGCGGTGGAATGGCTGATGTCCTGCCAGAACCCTGATGGTGGCTGGGGCGAAACCTGCGCCAGTTATGACAACCCCTCCCTGGCGGGTATGGGAACCAGCACGGCGTCCCAGACCGCCTGGGCTCTACTTGCCCTGATGGCGGCCGGAGAGTTGCAAAGCGACGCGGTGCAACGGGGGGTATCCTACTTGATCGAGCAACGCCTTCCCAACGGCGACTGGGATGAACGGCATTTTACCGGCACCGGCTTTCCCCGCGTCTTCTATCTTCGTTATCACGGCTACCGTCTGTTTTTTCCGGTATGGGCTCTGGGAGCATATCTGAGATATCGAAACGGAGGCACGACCGTTCAGGACAAAATTCGCGAATCCTCGCAGGGAGGAATACCCTGGCTCAGGTTGGGTTGACGCCCTGTTCTCATGATGGCATGAATGTTCCGGGAAATTGACACGCCCGGCATGAATGACCATGTTCCCTGCGAACATTCTCCCTTCGACTCCGTGCCCTTCGACTCCGCTCAGGGAGAGCACCTTACCTGCATCCCGCTCCCTGAGCGGAGTCGAAAGGCGCCACTCCTCCGGCCGGCAACAGGCGGACCACATACCATTTGTCCACCACATCCCATGAATGTAGCCGCGAATCATCCTTCTTGTAATTATTCCGCCAACATGCTACCTATAGAACTCTGACGCTCAGTCGATCCTTTCCCGCGGAGAAACACAATGAGAACATGTGAAAACAGGCGTGTGAGCACCTTCACCGCGTCCCACCCCTCTCCCTCCCATACTCTCGAAAGCGCTATCGGCAACACGCCGCTCGTTGAACTCACCAGCCTCAACCAGAACCACCGCGTCCGTATACTGGCCAAGCTGGAAGGCAACAATCCGGGAGGTTCCATAAAGGACCGTCCCGCTTTCTATATGATCTCCAGAGCCGAGCAGTCGGGAGAACTGGCGCCCGGAAAGACAATCCTAGAAGCGACATCAGGCAATACCGGCATCGCCCTGGCCATGATAGGCGCCGCGCGCAAATACCGGGTCAAACTCGCCATGCCCGCGTGCGTGAGCCTGGAAAGACGCAGTATCCTCGAGGCCTACGGAGCGGAGGTCGTCCTTTCCCCCGCCCACGAAGCCACGGACGGCGCCATCCGGCTCGCCCATCGCATCCTTGAGGAGAACCCCCGCGAATATTACATGCCCAACCAGTACGCCAATGAAAACAACGTGCTCTCCCATTACGAAACCACAGGACCCGAGATATACATGCAGGCCGACGGCGATATCGATCTCTTTATCGCGGGCATGGGAACCGGCGGCACCCTCATGGGGACCGGCGCGTATCTGAAGGAGCAAGACGGGCATATCAAGGTCATCGGCGTGGAACCACGCGTCGGCCACAAGATCCAGGGGCTGAAAAACATGCAGGAAGCCATAGTCCCCAGTATATACCACGCCGAAAAACTGGACGGGAAGATCACCATCCAGGACGAGGACGCCTTCGAGACCGCCCGCCTTCTGGCGATACGTGAAGGACTGTTCGTCGGCATGTCCGGCGGAGCGGCCATTGCCGCTGCGTTGAAGATGGCCTCGGAGATGGATTCCGGAACCATCGTTACGATCCTCCCGGACCGGGGCGACCGTTACCTGAGCACCACACTCTTCCGCTCTGTCTGCGCCTGCTGCCCCCCCTGACCCCATTGCACACCGAAAGAACGGATGAAAGTGTTTTTAAATGGCATATCCCTCGCCTACGGGGACAAGGGGACAGGTCCGGCTGTTGTACTTATCCACGGGTTTCCTTTGTGCCGCCGCATGTGGCAACCTCAGGAAGATGCGTTGGCCGAAGCCGGTTTCCGGGTGATAACGCCCGATCTGAGAGGATTCGGCGACAGCGACACGCCGGAAGGGGCCTACTCCATGTCCCTGTTCGCCGACGACATCATCTCCCTCCTCGATCATCTGAACATCGGGGAAGCGGTGGTCGGGGGCATGTCCATGGGTGGGTATGTCCTTCTCAACATGCTGGAAAGATTTCCCGAACGCATAGCCGCGGCCTGCTTCATCGTTACCCGCGGCACGGCGGATGATGAAGCGGCAAGGGACGGACGCATGGCGTTCATGGAGAGGATCCGGCGCTTCGGCATCGGTTCCGTGACCGAAGCGTTTATCCCGTACCTCTTCACCGGCGAATCGGCAAAGGACCCGGAGACGCGCGGACACATGACCCGCTGGATGGGCCACGCCGACACGCGCGGCGTCGAGGGGACCCTTCACGCGCTTCTGGAAAGGAAGGATTACACGCCCCTCCTGGGGCAGTTCACAATGCCATCCCTGGTCATCGGAGCGGAAGAGGACCGAACCATTGTGGGAGAAGACCTGCGGGCCCTCACGGACGGCCTTCCGGACAGCGAACTGGTTGTGATACCAGGCGCCGGACATATGGTGAACGTGGAAAAGCCGGACGCCTTCAACGAGTGCCTTATCAGCTTCCTGCGCCGCGTTACTCTCCGCAGAATGACCGTATGAAATCCAAACAGAACCCCTTGAGCAGGAGTTACCCAATGCCGGAAATGGCCCCCGAGACAAAAGAGAGGAAGAATAATCGGCCAGCATGGATGAGACCCGCGGACATAGTCCTGCGGACGGCCCATATCGCCGTGGCCGGAACACTGTTCGGAGGTTTCGCCCTGCATGTCCCCTTCAACCAGATGCATATCTGGCACGGCCTGACCATACTCACGGGATGCGGCCTCCTTTTTCTTGAGCTCAGACACAGCCTGAACTGGCCCCATCAGGGGAGAGGGATGCTGGGCATCGTCCATATCGGCGTATCGGGCCTCATCCATCTCCGACCTGATCTGGTCATACCCTTTCTCTGGATTATCCTGGTCAGCGGTTGCGTGGGAAGCCACATGCCAAAGAGATACCGTCACTGGTCGATTCTCTACAGGAAAGAAGTTGACTAGCCCCGCCCTCCGCCACAGATGCCTTCTCCATGTCGGCGGGCCGCAACTGATCCGGTTTATCATTGTTCTGGCGCTCTTTCTCGCCGCATTCCCTTCCCGTTCCTCCGCCGACGCCATGCCGGCCTATGCGGCGACGGTTTCCCACGCCCCGGTGCTCAACACCCGTGATTTCCGGTCTGTTTTCGGGGGAAAGGACGGAAGGACGCTCGCAGCGGACTCCCAGGGTCAGATAAGGGCGCTGGAATTCATAGCGCTTCCGGGGACATCCTTCCGCGTCGAAGAGGTGATCGACGGGTCTCCGGCCCCTGTTTACCGGGTGACTACGGACGACTACCCCTATCCATCCTCAACCGGATATTTTATCGACAGCCGTTTCGTCCGCACCTCCACCACCCCCTTTCCACCCCGCCGAAAGTCCCTGCCCGACAGGGAAAAGATCCTTTCCAGGCTCGCCTCCGCCGTGGGGACAAGCTATGTCTGGGGCGGCAACCGGCGTGAAGGGATAAGGGAAATGCTCTCCTTCTACCCACCCCGGCCGGGCCGACCCCTGGACCCGCTCACGGAAAGCCGATGGACCATGCGCGGCCTGGACTGCTCGGGTCTCCTCTATGAAGCGACCGACGGTTTCACCCCCAGAAACACCTCATCGCTGGTGGAATTCGGCGAAGCCGTGCCCATCGAGGGGAAGGGCATCCAAGGCATCGCGGCCTCCTTGCGCCCCCTGGACCTAATTGTCTGGAAGGGACATGTGATCATCGTCTTTGACGGTAAAAGGGTCATAGAAAGCTCCCTCGCCCACGGCCGCGGGAAAAATGGCGTGGCTTTCCGGGGTCTCGTTGAAACTCTGAAGGATATCACGGCGACCAGGACGCCGCTCGACTCGTACCCATCCGCGGCCAGAGACGGGAAAAGGGGATTCGTGGTCAGGAGATGGCATCCTCTCCAGCGGCAGGGCCTTTAGCGGGTTGCCTTTGCCACCCCGGTTGTATACACTGGCAAGTCAGCGACTGCGACGTTCCATCGACGTTCCGTAACTTTCACCAGAATTACCCCTGAGGAACAACCAGATGCCTTACCGCAAAATTACATTTCTGATACTCATCACTCTCTGCCTCATATCCGTTTCAAGGGCCTCCATCCCCAGTCCGGCGGAGGCTTCATACCGGTTGATAGCCGACAGCCTTGCCCGGCAGGATTACCACGGCGCCCGCGAGGCGGCGCTCCGGACCGGCACCAGCCCGGAACGCGATTTCATGCTTGGGGTTGCTTCCTACCATATGAAGAGATGGGACGAGGCGGAGCGGATACTTACCGGCGCCGCCGACGTATTCCCCCTTCTGGGCGACTTCGCCCTCTACTACCGGGCAACGGCGCTGACCCGTCTCTCCCGTTTCGACGAGGCGATCCCGCTTCTGAAGCGTCTGCCCCAAGACTACCCCCAGAGCCCCCTGAGGCGATCATCCGAGTTTCTGGCCGCGGATATCCTTTTTCTGAAGGGGGATTTCCAGGGGGCGATTGACGCGTATCTGAAATGTATTGAGATATACCCGTCCGGTGAAGACGCGCTGAAGGCCCTCCACCAAAGCGCCCTCTGCCGTGAAAGACTGGGGGACCTGGAGGGCGCGGCCAGGGACCTGCGGGGAATATGGCTTGCCTATCCCTCGAAAAAGATAGCCTCAACCGCCGAGGCCGACCTGACCCGTCTGCGCGCGGCCGGGGCGCGGGTAGCTCCCTACAGCGCGGAAGAGCTTTTCAGGAGAGGCGCCACCCTCTTTGATCTCAGGAGGTTTCGTGATGCCACCGCCACCTTCTCCCTCGTTACTCCCGACTCCCTGCCTGAAAACCTGAGGGGAAAACTGGAGTTCAGGCGCGCCATGGCCCTGTACCGCTCCAGGAAATACCAGGAAGCTGAACATGCGTTTGTCCGTCTCTCTGCAACAAACCCGCCCTACCCGGAATACGCCGCTGAGTCTTCTTTCTGGCACGCCAAGCTCCTCGAACGCTCCGGCAGGGAAAAAGACGCTCTTGCCATCTTCCAGCGCATCGCGGAAATCAGCCCCCGACCGGAACTGGCCGGGGACGCCCTGCTGCAAGCGGCCCTCATCATGAAAAAAACCGGCCGCCGTCAGGAGGCGCTGGATACCTTGGCCAGACTTCTGAACAAACATCCCGATTCCCCACATGCGCCCCGCGCCCGTTGGGAAACAGCCTGGTCGCAATACCAGTCTGGAGATTATTCCGCAGCCGCGGCCAACTTCGAAAAACTTGCAGGCGAACCAGCCAGCCGTGAAAAGGCGCTTTACTGGACGGGCCGTTCCAGGGAACAGGCCGGTTTGCCGGAGGCTGCCATGGAATCCTACACGACCCTTGTGAAAGAGTATCCCTCGGGATATTACACCCTGAACGCCGAAAGGGAGCACGGATTGCATAACGGCGCCATCCCCTCCCTAAGCCCCTCCATCCTGTCGACCATCCCCCTTCCTCCCGGTTTCGAGCGGGCAAGGGTCCTTGCCTCCATGGGGCTCCGCCAGGAGGCAAGGATGGAGCTTGCCTCTCTGAGAAGACGCAAGGGCGTCGTTTTCAAGAGGTCTCTGGACGTGGCGGCCATCTACCTCTCCATGGAAGACTACCGGTACGCCATGGGTCTTTTCGACGAGGCGTCGCTGGCGGGACGGGATTCGGAGAACCGCTTTGCCTGGGCCATACTTTATCCCCCCGGATTCAGCTCTTCCGTATCCCGGTATGCGCCCGAAGCCGGAATAAGCGAGTACCTGACCTATGCGCTGATCCGCGCGGAAAGCACCTTCTCCCCATCGGTCATCTCTTCGGCAGGCGCTGTGGGACTGATGCAGTTGATGCCAGCTACGGCGCGGGACACCGCCAGAGGACTTGGCGAAACCATAACAACCGCCCGCCTCCAGCGTCCCGACCTGAACGTAAGGCTGGGGACCCGCTATCTGAAACAGATGCTGGCTCGCTTCAACGGCAACAGGGTTTGCGCCGTAACGGCCTACAATGCCGGGGCCTCGCCTGTCTCCCGCTGGCTGAAAAAGTATCCCTCCATGCGGGAGGACGAATTCATCGAAAGCATTCCCTACCCGGAAACCCGCGAATACGTCAAGAAGGTCCTGGCCGCGGCCGAGGTTTACCGGAGGCTTTACGCTCCGGCGGATCAGCTTACGCGGCCGACCGCGACACCGGACGGCGTCCAGAAGCAGTATTCCTCCACGAAAACCGTCTCCACCACGCCCGTCGGCGCCCTTCCCTCCGACAGGCGCCCCTGAGAATCACAGGTTAAAACACATGGGCCGAACGGGCGTTTGAAGCCATCCTCCGTCCACCCCGGCCGTCGTTTTCAGGATGAATCCCGCCTGTAGCATGCGGGTTTTTTTTGTTGCTTTTCAAACAAACGTTTGATACAAACACTTACTCCCTGAGCGACACTTTCTGAAAGGAGAACACACCATGAACTGCAAAAGATTCATCCAGCTCCGCGACGTGGTGGGATACGATGATGAACGGTTATCCAGGATGCTCGGCATTCCCGCATCGGAGGTTGTGGACTTCGGCCTCGGCAGGAAGCCGGTACCCGAATCAATAGCCTCCCAGCTGGAACAGTTCGTGGACTGGGCCAGTGAGGTCGGAGATACCACGGTGAAAAAGGAACTGGCGCAAAAACACCTGTCGGGCGTCTGAGCCAACCCTTAGGAACTGTAAACAAATAACATGGGCATCTTGCATCTCATCTTCAGGTCA
>CAZFCG010000006.1:0-51995 GCA_964517595.1 uncultured Geobacter sp.
GCGTCAACAGCCGATGGTGTCCGAAACCCTCGGGGTGAGTTAATCCCAAGCCGTAGCGGATTTGAGAGTCACCCCCCATAGGGGGGCCGTGATGCTTCGACATAAATTGCACTTATTCCTGCTATCCAGCAGAAAACCTTGGAACGTTGCAGATGCACGGCGTTATCAATTACCACTGACGACTCAAATCCGGCCAGTCGGCCATACCCATTCGGGACCGGCATAGCCAATAAACATTAACACGTCCATAGGACGTGGATTTCGCTTCGCATTAAACCTGCAGTTATAGGGATAGGGAAACACCACTCAAGAACACGGGTTGAAAATGCCGGTTCTTGGCGTGGTGAAAATGCCGGTTCTTGGCGTGGTGACAGTATAGGGATGCTTGTTTACTGGTGTGTAAGTGTTATTCTTCTGCAAGAAAAGATAATTTGCAGATGTGTCTCGATATAAAGTAGATAATAGTTGTGTCGTCTACCTTGTATATACAGATAGGAGGGTATGAGAATGAGGTTATCGGACTGCTGAGTAGAAATCTGTAACCGCTTATAAATAGAAAAGGCTACGATACTTCGTAGCCTTTAATGGTGCGGTGGACTGGAATCGAACCAGCACAGCCTTGCGGCCACCAGCCCCTCAAGCTGGCGCGTCTACCAATTCCGCCACCACCGCAAATATTGTATTATTTGTTCTGAATTAAATCTGAGACTATGCTTTTGCTGCTTAGTTGATGAAATGTTTTTACCAGTTTATATCAATAAAGTCAAGACGAAAGTGTCAATAACTCTACTGTTTTGCAGGAAGTGTCGATGGCTCTTTTTGCTTGGGCATTGACTGTTGAGGAGATGTTTTAACAGCTGGTTTTTTGCTTGGCATGATGGATGAACCGCCTGTTTTACCGGATAAGTATGCAAGAGAAAGAGCAGTTAACATAAAAACTATTGCTGCTCCGGCAGTCAGTTTTCCCAGAAAACTGCCGCCTCCGCCAGCGCCAAATAGAGATTGGCTGGAACCAGTGCCAAATGTGGCGCCCAGGTCTGCGCCTTTTCCTGCTTGAAGAAGAACGATGACAACCAGCGTAATACTGACAATGATGTGAATAGTAGTAAGAAAACCAATCATTATGCATAAACCTTTCTGTACTGAAATAAGCTTCGTATATTAGCATATATATTTACGACAGGTGAAGTAATTATTTTCCGTTCCGAACGATGGCAGCGAAGGAATCCCCCGAGAGACTTGCCCCGCCAACGAGTGCTCCGTCGATATCGCTTTGCGACATGAGCCCCTTTATATTTTCTGGTTTCACGCTGCCGCCGTAGAGGATTCTGATCTTATCAGACTCCCGTTCGGAGAATATTTCCGATAGAAGCTTGCGGATGAAAGAGTGGGCCTCCTGAGCCTGCTCATCGGTCGCGGTCTTGCCTGTGCCTATCGCCCAAACAGGCTCATACGCCATTATTATTCGCTGTGAGTCCTCGGTACGTATACCCCGCAAGGCATTACGGGTCTGGCGTTCCAGTACAGTGAATGTCTGGTCAGATTCTCGATCCTGAAGGGTTTCGCCTATACAAAGGATGACCTTTAGGCCGGATTTCAACGCATTCATTACTTTCAGGTTAATAGTTTCATCTGTTTCTGCAAAGTATTGTCGTCTCTCGGAATGTCCTATTATCACATACTCACATCCAGAGTCTGCAAGCATGCCAGGGGAAACCTCGCCAGTAAATGCGCCCTCTTCCATCCAGAAGCAATTCTGGCCAGCGAGGGCTATTCTTGAACCCGAGAGGGTTTCGCAGACCTTGCCCAATAATGTAAAAGAGGGTGCGATTACTATTTCAGCATCAGTAACATCACCTAAAAGCTGGACAATCTGTCTCGCCAACTCACATGCACCAGCGGATTTTTTGTTGAGTTTCCAGTTTCCCGCAAACACCGGAATTCGCATAAACACTCCTTGGATGGATTCGCGATTATTGGTTATATACGCTCTCTTCCAGAACTCTTATGCCGGGAAGCTTCTTTCCTTCGAGAAGTTCCAGAAATGCGCCTCCTCCAGTGGATATGTAACTTATTTTGGCGAATTCGCCCGCGCGATGTATTGCGACATCTGTATCGCCGCCTCCGACAATTGTCAGTGCATAAGAGTTCGCGACGGCGCTTACCATGGCAAACGTGCCTCTGGAGAACGCGTCCATTTCAAAAACACCCATGGGTCCATTCCAGATGATTGTCTTTGCATTCTGCAGGGCCTCTGAAAAAAGCGTCATGGTGGCGGGACCTATGTCTAACGCCATCCAGTCCTGAGGGATCTCCTGAATAGGGGTAATTTTGATCTCTGCGGCGGGATCGAATCGATCAGCCACGACGCAGTCTACGGGAAGATAGAATTTAATTCCTTTTTCTCTGGCCTTGTTATAGGTCTTCAGAGCTGTTTCCAGAAGTTGCTCCTCTACAAGAGACTTTCCGATGTCATATCCAAGAGCCTTGAGGAAGGTGAATGCCATTCCGCCGCCAACGATTATTTTGTCGACTTTGGTCAGGAGATTGTCAATGACCTGAATCTTTCCGGAAACCTTGGCGCCACCCAGGATGGCCACCAGGGGGTGGACTGGATTTTTCATGGCTCGATGAAAAAAGGCCATTTCGTTTTTCATCAAGAAACCGGCGGCAATGATAGGCATGAAATGGGTCACTGCCTCCACTGAAGCATGCGCTCTGTGGGAAACGGCAAATGCGTCATTTACATAAATATCCGCAAGCGCCGCAAGAGAGCGGGCGAAATCAGGATCGTTTTTCTCTTCTCCGGGGTAGAAACGGAGGTTTTCCAGCATCAAGACATCGCCGGGCTTCATGTTCTGGACCATGGTTTCGACCTCGTCGCCAATACAATCAGGGGCCAGAACCACATCTTTGTCGAGAAGTCTCGAAAGTCTTTTGGCGGCCGGCGCCATGGAATATTTGGAATTCTTTTCGCCTTTGGGCCGTCCCAGGTGGGAAGCGACTATAATTTTTGCCGAACAGTCCAGAGCGTAGTTTATGGTAGGTAAAACCGCCCTTATGCGCGTATCATCGGTAATGTTTCCTTTTTCGTCCAATGGGACATTGAAGTCAACCCGCAAAAACACTCTTTTTCCGGTAAGGTCTTTAATCTCATCCAGATATTGAATCGGCATAATTGTAGGCTCCCAGGTTGGAATTAAAATTAAGTATTGGTGAGTGCAATTTAAATTAAAAAATCTATTTGGTACAAAGCTCTTGAAGCCTGAACAGATATCCTCTTACGCTGTCAAGCGCATCAAATCTATTAGTCTCCTGGAAAAACCCGTTTCATTGTCGTACCAGGAGATGATTTTTGCCATGTTACCCTCTATTACTTTAGTTGATTGTGAGTCAACTATGGAAGAGTGGGTGTTGCCGTTGAAGTCTATGGAGACGAGGGGATCGTCTGAAACGTCAAGGACTCCTTTCATAACGCCCCTGGCCGCCTTTTTCAGGGCATTGTTCACCTTTTCCACATCCGTGCTCTTTGCAAGTGAGACAACCAAATCAACTACCGAGACATTGGGTGTTGGGACACGAATCGCCATGCCATCAAGTTTTCCCTTGAGCTCGGGAAGGACTAGAGAAATTGCCCGAGCCGCGCCAGTGGCGGTAGGTATCATGGAGAGCGCAGCGGCGCGTGCCCTCCTTAAATCCTTGTGGGGCAGATCGAGAATTCTCTGGTCATTGGTGTATGAATGTACGGTAGTCACCAATCCTTTTTCGATGCCGAAGTTCTCGTGAAGAACCTTGACCACCGGAGCGAGGCAGTTGGTTGTGCATGAAGCATTCGAAATAATGAAGTGCCTTTCCGCGTCATACATGCTGTCATTGACGCCCACCACGATTGTGATATCAGGATCCGTTGCCGGAGCGGAAATGATGACTCTGCGGGCGCCGGCCTTCATGTGTAATTCAGCTTTGTCTCTGGCTGTAAAATGACCCGTAGCTTCCAGAACCACATCGATGGACTCGCTTTTCCAGGGAAGCTCGTCGGGGTTCTTGATGGAAAATATTTTGATAGGTGTGCCGTTTACTGCCATCTGGCCATCACCGATCTCAACCTTTCCTGAATATGCCCCGTGAACGGAGTCATATTTAAATAGATGAGCTAGAATCTTTGGTTCGCTGAGATCGTTGATTGCAACAATCTTGATATTCTTTTCCTTAAGTGCCTGCCTGAGCACCATTCGACCGATTCTGCCAAAACCGTTAATCGCGACTCGAAGCGCCATGGTCTGTCCTCCGGAAAAATGAATGATTTGACATCTTTTTCAAAGCCGGGCATGGAATACTATACAACCTGCCGAACCTCCGTCAACCTTTTTGTAGGAGGTTTTTAGACGAATCGCCCTCTATTCAGGATGGAACATTCATATTTTCATGGGGAAAGTCGCTTGCGGCCCGGTTAATGTGTCTAGTATTATTTTACTTGACTTACAAGTTTCAGCTTGTATCTTCAGTGGTTTTTCTGTATAAAATGCCTGTTTAAGTGTTGCTGGTGAGCTTTGAATTTCTGGAGTTTTTCAAGGGTTTTCAGAGCGGGACTACTCTTACCGGAACAGGAAGTATTCTCTTGTCCCGGCTTTTTTTATTGTCCGCTTTTTCGAGGAGGACATGTGCGGGTCTGTCTGCTTGCCAGTGGCAGCAAGGGAAACTCCCTGTTCGTTGAAACCGCCCGCACAAAAATTCTCGTCGACGCGGGATTGTCGGCCAGAGAAATCGTGGCACGATTGTCGCAATTGGGGGTAATGGGCTCTGAAATTGATGGCATTATTATTACCCATGAGCACATTGATCATGTTCGGGGGGCTGGAGCGCTTGCGAGAAAGTTCAATCTGCCAGTCCTTGTCAGTTACCCTGCTGGACGCGAAGCGTGTGAGCTTTTTCGTTCCATACGCCTGATTGAATTCGAGTCCGGCTGTTCTTTTGAATTCAGGGACCTCCTTCTGGACCCCTTTCCCGTGACCCACGACACAGTAGACCCCATAGGCCTGGTCATAGATGGCGGCGAAGGCAGAATCGGAATCGCAACCGATCTGGGGATGGTCACCAGATTGGTCAGGGAAAAACTCAAGGGATGCGGGGTGCTCGTTCTCGAATCAAATCATGACGAGGACATGCTGATGAACGGACCGTATCCCTGGCCCTTGAAGCAACGTGTCAGGTCCCGTCACGGTCATCTCTCAAACAGGGAGTCCGTGGGTCTTCTGGCTGATATAGTGAATCCGGATCTTGAATGCCTTTTTCTCGCTCATCTGTCCGAGGTAAACAATCATCCCGAAGTTGCTTCAGACGTCTTCAGTGAATTTATTTTAACCCAGAACGTATGCAGGCCGAGGCTCGTTGTTGGAAGCCAGCAGTGTGTCAGCGAAGAGTTTTGCGGATGAAGAACCGGCTTTTTCAGCCAGCTCGGCGTCATTTTCGAAAAGATCCTTTTTCACTTCCTTAACGCACGGAACCGACCAATTTATCTTTCAATCCTTCTCTCAATTAATAAAGAACGAGGAATAATAATATGATAGAACGCTACAGCCGTCCGGAAATGGCCGCGATCTGGGGTGGTGAGAACCGCTACCGGAAGTGGCTGGAGATCGAATTACTTGCCTGCGAGGCCCATGCAGAGATGGGAGTCATTCCCGCGGAGGCCCTGCAACGTATCAAGGAACGGGCAAATTTCGATATCAAGCGCATCGATGAGATTGAAAAGGTAGTCAAGCACGATGTAATAGCGTTTCTGACGTCGGTAGCCGATTATATTGGAGACGATTCTCGTTTTCTTCATGTGGGGATGACATCATCGGACGTACTCGACACATCATTTGCCATGCTTCTTCGTGAAAGCGGTTTTCTTATCCTCCAGGGCATGAACAAATTGTTGGAGGCTTTGAAAAAGAGGGCATACGAACACAAGGACACGGCGATGATAGGCCGTTCCCATGGAATACATGCCGAACCGGTGACCTTCGGAATAAAGATGGCGCTCTGGTACGATGAGATGAGGCGCAACCTGCGACGTATGGAAGCGGCCGTTGAAACCGTTTCCTACGGCAAGATCTCGGGAGCGGTCGGAACCTTCGCCAATATAGATCCAAGAGTAGAGGAATACGTCTGCGCAAAGGCAGGGCTTAAACCCGCGCCGTGTTCCACCCAGATTGTGCAGAGGGACAGACATGCGGAATTCTTCGCTACCCTGGCAATCATCGCATCCTCAATTGAGAAATTCGCGGTTGAGATCAGACACCTTCAGCGGACGGAGGTCCTGGAGGCGGAGGAATTTTTCAGCAAGGGCCAGAAGGGCTCATCCGCCATGCCCCATAAACGAAATCCTGTCCTCTCGGAAAATCTTTCGGGACTTGCCAGGCTCATCAGGGGATATGCGGTTTCGGCCCTCGAGAATGTTCCCCTGTGGCATGAGAGGGATATCTCCCATTCCTCGGTTGAACGTGTCATCGGTCCTGACGCCACCATATTGATGGATTTCATGCTTCATCGCTGTACCGGTCTTATCGAAAACCTCGTTGTATATCCGGAAAACATGCTGAAAAACCTGAATCTGATGCGCGGTCTGGTCTTTTCCCAAAGGGTTCTCCTGGAGCTCGCCCGGAAGGGGGCTTCGCGGGAGAACGCCTACTCCCTTGTGCAGAGAAATGCCATGAAGGTCTGGGAACAGGGCAGGGATTTCCGGGCGGAGCTGCTTGCGGACACTGACGTACGTTCCTATCTTTCCGAAGCGGAGATTGACTGCGCGTTTGATCTCTCTTATCACTTCAAACATGTGGATACCATTTTTAAACGGGTCTTCGGTGACTAGATTTCTTGAGATATTCCAGCCGGATATGGAGAGCGAACGGATTTTCTCCCTGGGGCTGGATCTTCTGCTGGCGGTACTGATTGTAACCGCCTTCTGGGGCGTGTCACGATTGGCCCGTTATCTCATGACCTTCTGGGGACCGCGGATCGTCAGATTGAGCAAAACGGATCTCGACGACCGCATACTGGCCAGAATCACCCCTCCCGTAGAGCTTCTGGTGCTATTTGTCGGAGTATATCTGGCGATTAGAAGCCTGGGTCTGCCTGAGAAAATCCTGGCGTTTTCTTCCGGGTTGGTGTTTGTAATTAATGTAATGATATTCTGCAACATCGCGTACCGTGCAGTTGACGAACTCCTTGCGTGGCATCTCCGCTGCGCTGAAAAAAAAAGCGGCGCGGGTATGGATGCCCAGATTGCGCCCCTGGTGCGAAAGGTTTCCACTGTTTTCCTCGCATGCGCGGCTCTGTTTGTCATACTCAAACATTTCAATTACGATATCCTTTCTCTTGTAACGGCCCTTGGCCTGGGTTCCCTTGCCATCGGACTGGCCGCGAAAGACACCCTGTCCAATATGATCTCCGGATTCACCCTGATGATTGACCGTCCCTTTCGCATCGGGGACAGGATTCAGTTGATGAGCGGGAAAACCGGCGATGTGGTTGATATCGGGCTGAGAAGCACCAGGATAAGGACTCCGGAGAATACGCTTTTAATTATCCCCAACGCTGAACTGTGCAACAGCACGGTCCACAATATGGCGTTTCCCGATAGACGTTCGATGGGGAATATCGCCATCGCGGTTGCATACGGCGCCGATGTGGACATGGTAAAGAGCCTGTTGCTTGAAGCGACCCGGGGAGACTCGGACATCCTCCAGGACCCGGCGCCGCAGGCGTTTTTTGTTTCATTTGGAGAAAATGCCATGATGATGGCGCTTACTTTCTGGGTTGAAGACCACACAAGGTTGTTTACGGCTACCGATAGGCTGAACTCACGGATATTGTCGTGTTTAGAAAAAAACGGTATCCGGATACCATACCCCACGCGAAGGATACTGCTGGAAAGGGAAGAATAATGGCCCATAGAATTGAGATTAGCTTGCGTGAGCAGGCGCCTGACGCACGAGGTGACAGGGTCGGGAGAGAGATTAATCATTTTCTGCACATACCCGTCAAAAGCGTTCGAACTATTGACGTCTATTCCATTGACGCCGACCTGAGCGAGGCCGAACTTGTGGCGGTCGCCTCTGAACCGCTCTGTGACCGCATCATCCAGGAGTATTCCATAGACCGTCCATCCGCTCGGGACTTTGATTATCTGGTTGAAGTCGGTTTCCGTCCCGGTGTAACGGACAATGTGGGGCGCACCGCGCGTGAGGCCATCGAGTATGTTACCGGAAGGCCCATGGGCGAAGGGAAGGGCGTTTATACCTCGGTCCAGTATCTCCTGACCGGAGATCTCACTCGCGAAGATGTGGAGAGGATCGCCACCGGGCTGCTGTGCAATACCCTTATACAACGCTACATCATACTTGACCATGCCACCTTCAGCTGCGGAAACCCTTCCTTCCTGGGAATACCTAAAGTATCCGGAGAGTCACGCGCCGTGGTCCGGGAGATTAATCTCGATGTATCCGATGAAGAGCTTATGGCGATAAGCAGGGAAGGGGTTCTGGCCCTTTCTCTCGAAGAGATGAAGATTATCCAGGGATATTATCGTCAGGCCGGGGTTCGCGGGGAAAGAAGGGAACTGGGGCTCACGGAAAATCCCACGGACGTGGAACTGGAGGCGCTGGCCCAAACCTGGTCGGAACATTGCAAACATAAAATCTTTTCCGCGACCATTGATTATCATGATGAAAACGGTAACCGCGAAGAGATTCACTCCCTGTTCAAGACCTGCATCCAGGGTGCGACGAAAAAGGTGCGCGAGAGAATGGGAGACCGGGACTACTGCCTGTCGGTATTCAAGGACAATGCGGGAGTTATCCGCTTCAATGATGATAACTCCCTTGTGTTCAAGGTTGAGACCCACAACTCGCCCAGCGCCCTTGATCCATACGGCGGCGCCCTTACCGGGATAGTGGGGGTAAACCGGGACCCCTTCGGTACGGGAAAGGGTGCCCGGCTCATCTTCAATACCGATGTGTTCTGCTTTGCTTCTCCCTTTTATGAAAAGCCGCTTCCGTCAAGGCTACTTCACCCCCGCCGCATATACGAGGGTGTGGTGGAAGGGGTTGAACACGGCGGCAACAAGAGCGGCATCCCCACAGTGAACGGATCGCTGGTTTTCGACGACCGATTTGCCGGCAAACCCCTGGTTTTCTGCGGCACCGCCGGCATGATGCCGGCAATGATAAACGGTGAACCTTCCCATGAAAAATCCATCAATCCCGGCGATCTCATTGTCATGACCGGAGGAAGGATTGGCAAGGACGGGATCCATGGCGCAACCTTCTCTTCAGAGGAGCTGAGCGAATCCTCTCCCGTTTCAGCGGTGCAGATCGGAGACCCCATCACCCAGAAGCGGATGACGGATTTTCTGCTGCGCGCCAGGGATCGCGGACTGTACAATTTCATCACCGATAACGGCGCGGGCGGCCTTTCTTCCTCAGTCGGGGAGATGTCCGAGGCCTGCGGAGGTTGCCGGCTCGACCTGGCCAAGGCGCCCCTTAAGTACCCCGGGCTGGATCCCTGGGAGATACTGATCTCCGAGGCGCAGGAGAGGATGAGCCTCGCGGTTCCCCCGGAAAAGATCGAAGAATTCCTCACCCTCGCACGGCGAATGGGTGTAGAGGCCACGGTCCTGGGAGAATTCACCGACACAGGTTATTTTCACATCAGCTACGGAGAAAAAACCGTGGCCTACCTGCCCATGGGGTTTCTGCACGAGGGGTTGCCCCCCATGCAGCTTAAAGGTGTCTGGCAGGTGAAGAAACATCCTGAACCACAACCTGTCCACAAGAAAGATTATACACGGGACCTGCTGCAACTCCTTTCTTCCCTCAACGTCTGTTCCAAGGAATCGGTTGTGCGCCGTTATGACCATGAGGTCCAGGGAGGAAGCGTAGTCAAGCCTTTTACCGGCGCCTGCAATGACGGACCTTCCGATGCCGCTGTCATAAGACCGCTGCTGGACTCCTTCGAGGGGGTGGTTGTTTCGCATGGAATCTGTCCCCGTTACAGTGATATTGATACATATCACATGATGGCAAACGCCATTGATGAAGGATTGCGCAACTACGTGGCCGTGGGAGGCGCCCTGGAACTGGTGGCCGGTCTCGACAATTTCTGCTGGTGTGACCCCGTGCAGTCGGAAAAGACGCCCGACGGCGAGTACAAGACCGCCCAACTGGTTCGGGCCAACAAGGCCCTTTATGATTATTGCGTGGCCTTCGGGATTCCCCTGATTTCAGGCAAGGATTCCATGAAGAACGACTATTTTGATGGCGTCACCAAGATTTCCATACCGCCCACAGTCCTGTTTTCGGTCATCGGCAAGATAGAGGATGTAAGGATGGCCGTGACCATGGACGTGAAACGTCCGGGTGATCTGGTCTACCTCCTGGGAAAGACTTCCTTTGAACTGGGAGGTTCGGAGTATTACGCCGCAAAGGGATATGTGGGCAACCGCGTACCCCGCGTGGATGCCGCCAGCGCCCTTGTCCGCTATCGCGCCTATCACGGGACTGTCTGCCGGGGTCTGGTTGCTTCCTGTCACGATCTGTCGGACGGAGGTCTCGCCGTCGCCCTGGCGGAGAGCGCCTTTGCAGGCGGCCTGGGCATGGCCGTTGACCTTGGCAGGGTGATGTTCGCCGGGGTTTCCTGTGATCGCGCAGATGAAACCCTGCTGTTTTCCGAGTCGGCCTCGCGCCATCTGGTTACGATAAGACCGCAAAACAGGGAGATGTTTGAAAAGGCCATGGAAGGAACATGCTTTTCCCGCGTCGGCACGGTAACTGAGGACGGAATGCTCACGGTAACCGGCATTGACGGAAATACGGTTGTGCGGGGAACGCTGTCTGAACTGAAAGAGGCTTGGCAGAGCCCACTGAGGGAGTTGTGACATGAAGCAGGCAAAGGCAATCGTATTGACTGGAAACGGCACCAATTGCGAGATGGAGGCAGCGCACGCCTGCCGTCTGGCGGGCTTCGATGTGGTCAGGGTAGCCCATATCTCCGAGCTTCTCTATGGAGAGGTTCTTCTCGATGATTATCACTTCCTGAATCTCACCGGCGGATTTCTTGACGGTGACGATCTGGGCAGCGCCAAGGCCCAGGCAAACCGTCTGAAATACGCCCGTGTGTCAGGGGACAACGAGCATCTGGTGGATCAGTTTCTGCGCTTCATCAACGACGGGAAACTGATACTTGGGGTCTGCAACGGGTTTCAGTTGATGGTGAAGATGGGTCTCCTTCCCGCGCTGGGAGGAGAGTACCTGACCCAGACGGCGACCCTGACTTTCAACGATTGCGGCCGGTTTCAGGACAGATGGGTATACCTTAAACACAACCCGGCATCGCCTTCCATATTTACGAAGGGGATAGAGAAGGGGATATACCTGCCTGTGCGTCATGGCGAAGGAAAATTCCAGGTCGATTCCGATTACATCCTGGAGAGGATCGAAAGCCTTAACCTGGCGGTACTCAAGTATTCCGATAGCGCATATGAAGCGCCGACCATGGAGTTTCCTCTCAATCCCAACGGTTCCCTGAATGCCATTGCCGCCCTCTGCAATGAGACCGGCCGGCTAATGGGCCTCATGCCCCACCCTGAAGCCTTCCTCAATCGCACCAACCATCCTCGCTGGACCCGCGAAGAACTGCCGGAAGAGGGGGACGGACTTCTTCTCTTCAAGAACGCAGCGGATTTCGTAAGGAGCAATCTTTAGCGGAAGGCCATCTTATCCGCTTCGGAAATACAAGGAGAACGGTAATTCGATGAAACTCGTCAGACCAGAAGAAGAATGTGGAATTTTCGGGATTTACAATCATCCAGAGGCGGCGAACCTGACCTATCTCGGGCTTTATTCCTTGCAGCACAGGGGACAGGAAAGCTGCGGAATCGTTTCCTCTGACGGGATGCATCTCCACGCCCACAAGAACATGGGGTTGGTGGCTGATGTATTCGGCAACCAGGATATCTTCCTGGCGCTTCCCGGAAACGCCGCCATCGGACATGTCAGATACTCGACCACCGGCTCTTCCGTCCTGAAAAATGTTCAACCTATCATGGTGGACTATTCCCGCGGTTCCATCGCGGTGGCCCATAACGGCAACATCGTCAATGCGCAACTGATCAAGGATGAACTGGAGACGTGGGGTTCCATCTTTCAGACGACCATGGACACGGAGATCATCATTCACCTTCTGGCTACTTCAAAGGCCAGTTCCCTGCTGGATCGCATTACCGAGGCCCTGGGCCGGGTTGAAGGCGCCTACTGTCTTCTGTTCCTGACGGAGAACCGCATGGTCGCGGTGAGGGACCCTAACGGTTTCCGCCCTTTGTGCCTGGGAAAGCGTGGCGACGCCTATGTGGTCGCCTCGGAGTCTTGCGCGCTGGACCTCATCGAAGCGCAGTTCGTCAGGGAGATCGAACCGGGTGAGGTTGTCTTCATCGACAAAGACGGCGTAACCTCTCACTTTCCTTTCAAAAAGGTGAAACCGACCCCCTGCATCTTCGAATTCATCTATTTCGCCCGCCCGGACTCAAGAATTTTCGGAAAGAACGTCTATATGATACGCAAGGAACTGGGACGTCAGTTGGCCAGAGAACACAGGATTGAGGCCGATGTCGTCATCCCTGTTCCAGACTCAGGGGTGCCGGCCGCGCTTGGTTACGCACAGGAGTCGGGCATTACCTTCGAATTCGGCCTTATGCGCAATCACTATGTGGGACGTACCTTCATCGAACCGCAGCAGGCAATCCGTCATTTCGGCGTAAAGATAAAACTGAATCCGGTGCGCGATATCATCCAGGGAAAGAGGGTGGTGGTCATAGACGATTCCATTGTGCGCGGCACAACCTCCCGCAAGATCGTCAAGATGATCCGGAGCGCCGGCGCCAGAGAGGTGCACACCCTCATATCCAGTCCTCCCACCAGCTATCCGTGCTATTACGGTATTGACACTCCCACCCGCAAGGAACTAATTTCTTCATCTCATACCATCGAGGAGATTCGCAAATACATCACAGCCGACTCCCTGGGTTACCTTTCGGAGCAGGGGATGCTCTCGGCGGTTGGTGTGGAAAATATCGATTACTGTCGCGCATGCTTTTCCGGCGGATACCCCGTTGAATTTCCCATTATGTCCCCGGAAGCGTAACTGGCGCTCTTCAGCAAGGAGTAACATACCCTATGACAGACCGGCAAAAACTGAAAAAGATCATCCTGGAAAAATCCTACGAAAAAAGAAAGGTAACATTGTCTTCCGGAGTGGAGAGCGATTTTTACTTCGACGGAAAACAGACCACCCTTCACCCCGAGGGGGCATATCTCACGGGTCGCCTCTTTCTGGAGGCCATCAACGGCATGGAAGATATCGACGGGGTGGGCGGCATGACCCTGGGCGCGGACCCAATCGCTACGGCGGTGTCCTTGGTAAGCTTCCTTGAGGGACGTCCTGTTCCGGCCTTCATAATCCGCAAGGAACCCAAGGGCCATGGAACAGGGGCCTGGCTGGAAGGGAGAAAAAATCTCGGGGAAGGCGCACGGGTTGTAATTGTCGAGGACGTGGTTACCAGCGGAGGTTCTTCCCTCAAGGCCATACGGCGCGCGGAAGAAGAGGGGTTGACGGTTCTGGGGGTTGTGACCCTGGTGGATAGGGAAGAGGGGGGCAGGGAGAATATCGAAAAGGCCGGTTACTGGCTCAAGTCGGTTTTTACCAAGTCGGACATCCTTTCCTGAAAATCATGGCTTCCATCATTCTGGCCGGAGGCGGCGGTTTTATTATCGCCGCCTCCTTCCTTTTAGGAAGGGCCTATCTTCCGCTGTTTTCCATTGGAGACCTGTCTTGAAACCATCCCTGGAAAAACTCCTTCATTCCTATGGGATTCTTCTCTCATCGGTTGACGATTGGTTTGCCTGCTGCAGGGCCTCTTCGGGTAAAGACATCGCCTGTGCACAGGGGTGTTCGGCATGCTGCCGCGGCCTTTTCGATATAACTCTCCTGGATGCATTCTATCTGAAAGAAGGCTTTGACCTTCTGCCCGCCGGAGTAAGAAAACCAGCCCTTCTTCAGGCGGAAAAGAGGCTCAAAGAACTCAGATCCATATGGACGGACTATGCGCCGCCATATATCCTGAATTTCAGACCGGAAGAGGAATGGGACGCATTGATGCCGGACGATGACCAGACCCCATGCCCGCTTCTGGGAAACAACGGCGTTTGTCTGGTGTATGAAAACCGGCCGATGACCTGCCGTCTGCACGGCATTCCCCTTGTGGATGTTTCAGGAGAAATATTTCACGATGAGTGGTGTAACCTCAATTTTCCCGTGGAAGACCCACTGGTCAGGAAAGAGCTTCGCTGGGGTTTCAAGGAGTGCTTCCAGGATGAGCTGACGATATTTCAGGTGTTTACCGAAGTATTGCTTGACAGGAAGATTAGAGAACTGGATACATTTATTGCCACCGCCCTTCTGGTGGACTATCGCGCCTTTGATTGGAAAGCGTGGTGGAGGGAGAATGGCAAGGGGATTACAGTGGCAGGCTCGAGAGAAAACCGCTGACAGGCTCGCTATCCTGGTCAATCAGCACGCGCCTTCCCTCAACCCGAATCCTTCCCTGCGCCAACAGCTTTATGACGGCTGGATATATCTTGTGCTCCTGCTCGAGGATACGGTGAGAGAGGGTTTCCTCGGTGTCGGTCTTCAGGACAGGGACTGCCGCCTGGGCGATGATTGGTCCGGTATCAGTTCCCGAATCTACGAAATGTACCGTGCACCCGGCAATCTTGGCACCGTGAAACAGGGCCTGACGCTGGGCATGGTTTCCGGGGAAGGCGGGAAGCAGCGCAGGATGTATGTTCAGGATTGCGAAGGGAAATGCTTCGAGCATCACGTGGGAAAGGATCCGGTTGAATCCGGCCAGGACGACCAGTTCAACCTGGTGTTCGCGCAGTATCCGTAAAACGGCCTCGTCAAAGGATCTCCGGTCCGGATAGGAGCGATGGTCCACATGGATAGCGGGTATGCCGTGTTTGTGGGCGCGTTCCAGGGCATAGGCGTCCCCCCGGTTGCTGATTACGCACGCCAGCGACGCGCAGAGCCTTCCCTGCTCGCTGTGGTCGATGATTGATTGCAGGTTGGAGCCGTTTCCGGAGACGAGAACACCTATCCGGAGAGAACTATGGGGAGTATGCGGATGTTGAGAATCAGACAAACTCAACACACTCGGCACCTACGTCGCATTTCGCCACTTCACCGATAACGGCGGCCTCTTCATTCAGTCCCGAAAGGCGGATGAGGATCTCTTCCGCTTCCTGCTCCGGAACAGCGAGAACCATGCCGATGCCGCAATTGAAGGTGCGGAACATTTCCGTATCTTCAATTGCGCCGCCCTCCTGAAGGATGGTGAAGACATCGGGCATAATCCAGGAGTTCCTTTTTAAGACGGCCTTGCAGCCATTGGGGAGTATTCTGGGGACGTTCTCCAGAAGACCGCCGCCGGTGATGTGGGCAATCCCGCTGATGTGAAAATCACGCATCAGATTGAGAACAGTCTTCACGTAAATCCGGGTCGGAGTGAGAAGTTCGTCGGCCACTGTTTTGTCGAGACCGGGAAGCATGGAGTCTATCCCCAGACCCATCATCTCAAAAAAGACCTTTCTGGCAAGGGAATAGCCGTTGCTGTGCAATCCGCTGGAGCAAATGCCGATCAGTTTATTCCCGACCGTGATGGACGAACCGTCGATTATGGAGTCCCGCTCCACGACGCCCACTGCGAAACCGGCGAGATCATATTCTCCTTCACTGTAAAAACCCGGCATTTCGGCGGTTTCACCGCCTATCAACGCGCATCCGGCCTGTGAGCAACCCTGGGCAATGCCCTTGACCACTTCTGCCGCCTTTTCCGGAACAAGCTTGCCAGTGGCGAGATAATCGAGGAAAAAGAGGGGTTCCGCGCCCTGGACGATGATATCATTCACGCACATGGCTACCAGGTCTATACCGACGGTATCGTGCCGGTCCGCGAGAAAAGCCAGCTTCAGCTTTGTTCCAACACCATCGGTGCCGGAAACAAGCACGGGATTCCGGTACTTTGATGCGTTAAGGGAAAACAGCCCGCCGAAGCCGCCGATATCGGCCATCACCTCCGGCCTGAAGGTTGATTTCACCAGAGGCTTTATCAATTTCACAAAGCTGTTTCCAGAATCTATATCCACTCCTGCATCTTTATAGGTAACCTTGCCGCTGCTCACAAACTTATCCTCCTGTCTGAAAAAACGAGTCATATTTTTACGGTATCACGACCTAAATGTCAAACCCAATCTGGGCAGAGATTTCCACGGTCAATACAGATATTTTCCGATAGATACATGACAGTTTTTCTCGGGTGCATCTATGAGGGATAAGATGATGGTCGCGGCCACGTCAGTAAGACAAAAAACAGTTTGCATCGCTTCCGGTGTGTGGGTATCATGGCGGAAAATGAAGAAACCCATGGCTGAAATCTTCCTTCAACCCATGACTGAAGCCGATTTGGATGAGGTTCTCCCTATTGAGGCATCTTCCTTTTCTTCTCCCTGGAGCAGGCGGCACTTTCTCGACGAGTTGACATCGCCACATTCATTTCCAATGGTTGCGCGCACGGCCGACGGTTCGGTGGCCGGATACATCTGTATGATGATCGTGCTGGATGAAGGTTCGGTGCTGAACGTCGCGGTGCATCCTGAACTTCGGCGCAAAGGCATTGGAAAGACGATGATTGAGGCCGCCCTCGCCGAGTTTCGCTCCCGCGGAGCGTCATTCGTCGCCCTCGAGGTCAGGCCAACCAACAAAGCTGCCATGACCATGTATGAGGTGCTTGGTTTCGTTGTCACGGGGAGACGGAAGGCCTACTATGAAAATGGAGAGGACGCCGTATTAATGGAATACGTCATTGAGCGGCAAGACGAAGATGAACATGCACTTTAAATCCGTGGTATTGTCCAACGTTGAGATTTCGCCCGGTTATAGACGCATTCGCCTCACGGCGCCCCGGGGGATTCTCGAGGCGAAGCCGGGCCAGTTCGTTATGGTCAGGGTGCGGGACGGGGTTGATCCTCTTTTGCGCAGGCCCTTTTGTATCTACGACGTGGGAACTTTTTCCCCCGAATATCCTGATGCGTCCCGGCGCTGTTATTTCGAGATTCTCTACAAGGTAGTCGGCAAGGGAACCTCGATCCTTGCTTCCCTGCACGAGAAGGATTCCGTAGATGTCCTTGCCCCCCTGGGCAACGGCTTCAACCCTGGGGAGGAGGGGGAAGAAAAACTCCTCGTGGGAGGCGGTTTCGGTCTTGCGCCCCTCTATTTCCTGGCGCGCCGGCTGGTGAAAAAATCTCCAATCAAGGTCTTTATAGGAGGGAGGAGAAAAGAGGATGTCCTGTGTGTTACGGAATTTGAGCAACTGGGCATCGATACCTACGTGGCCACCGACGACGGGACCCTTGGTTCCCGAGGCCTGGTGACCGAGGTGCTGGAGGAGCACCTGTCGCTGGATGGAAAGAATCGATCCGTTTTTGCGTGCGGTCCCGAACCCATGCTGCGGGCAGTCGCCGGAATGTGCGAAAAGTACCGGATAAACTGCCAGGTTTCCCTGGAGGCAACCATGGCATGCGGGGTTGGCGCCTGCCTCGGTTGCGTTGTTAAGGGCGCGTCCCATTCGGAAGATTCTCCGGACTACCGCTGCGTTTGCAAGGAGGGTCCGGTTTTCGATACCTCTCAGCTTCTCCATGAAGATCAGGCGGAAGGGGCAGCGTCATGAAAAAACCTGATCTCTCCGTCAATCTGGCCGGCATATCGCTCCGGAACCCCATCATGACCGCTTCCGGCACCTTTGGCTACGGCGAGGAGTTTGCCGGATACATGGACCTGGAAAAGATTGGGGCAATCGTAACCAAGGGGCTCTCCCTCCGTCCCAGGGCGGGCAACCCCATGCCAAGAATCGTTGAAACGGCCGGAGGCATGCTCAACGCCATCGGCCTGCAAAATGTTGGGATAGATACCTTTATTGAAAACAAGACGCCGTTTTTCCGCTCCATATCAACGCCAGTGATAGTAAACTTCTTCGGCAATACCGTAGAGGAATACGCTGAACTGGCCGCCCGGTTGGACGCCGTTCCCGAGGTCTCTGGAGTGGAGATAAACATATCCTGCCCCAATGTTAAACATGGCGGCATCGTATTTGGAACCGATCCCAAGGCCGCCTTCTCCGTGGTAAGGGCGGTGCGGGGGGCAACGGGCAAGCCGGTCATAGCCAAGCTGTCTCCCAATGTGACCGATATCGTGGAGATGGCCCTTGCCTGCGCCGAGGCTGGCGCCGATTCCCTTTCACTCATCAACACCATTACCGGCATGGCCATAGACCTGCAAAAGAGGAGGCCCAGGATTTCCAATGTTACGGGAGGACTTTCCGGACCGGCGGTAAAGCCCGTTGCCCTGCGCATGGTATGGCAGGTTTATCAGGCCGTGAAGCTTCCCATTATCGGGATCGGGGGGATTGTCACGGCAACTGACGCTCTTGAATTCATGGTTGCCGGAGCAACAGCCGTGCAGGTCGGTACAGCGAATTTCATGACCCCTGACGCATCCCAGCGCATAGCCGAAGATATGGAACGTTATCTGAAGGAGAATGGCGTCAGGGATGTAAAGGAAATGATCGGCTCACTCAGGGTATAGAAACGGCGTGGGTTCATGATGACTGAACGTCTCGGAAAGCGGATGAGGCAATGAAAAGAATCTACATTTTCTCAAACTCCACCGGTGAGACGGCGGAAAGGGTAATAAAGGCGACCCTGGCGCAGTTTGACGCGACCAACGTCAAGGTGCATAGAAAGAGCTACCTGAAAACCCTCGACGATGTGAGGACCGCGGTTGAAGACGTGGCGAAGCGGCCGGGCCTCATAGTTTTCACACTCATGCATCAGACGCATGTGGCGGAACTGAATGTCGAGGTGGAGCGCCGCGGACTCGAGTCCTTTGACGTCATTACGCCGATTATCGAAAAGATGCAGGAATTCCTGGGAGTTCCCGCGAAGCGCAGGCCCGGGGTCATATACAAGGTGGACGAAGAGTATATCAAGCGCCTGGAAGCGGTGAACTTCACCGTAAAGCACGATGACGGTCAGAGCGCACAGGACCTGGCGGAAGCGGACATCGTGCTGGTTGGTGTATCGCGCACATCGAAAACCCCTCTTTCCATGTATCTGGCAGGAAAAGGCTACAAGGTGGCCAACATCCCCCTTGTGGAGGGTCTGGAGCCCCCGGCCCAGCTTTTTCAAATAAATCAGGAACGGATCGTCGGACTGACGGTTGATGTTCAGCAGCTTATCAACATCAGGACCTCCCGGATGCGGAACATGAGGCAATTGAGCCGCAGCCCGTATAACGAATATGACACCGTAGAGTCGGAACTGGTGTTTTCCAAACGGCTTTACAGAAGCAATCCGAAATGGATGGTAGTCGACATGACCAATAAGGCCATCGAGGAAGCGGCGGCTGAGATTATGAAAAAGTTTCAGAAATAGGCGCCCGGGCCAAGGGGGGATTTTGGTGGTTGAACCAGCGGCGGGGTTTCGTCATGAGGAAATGACGGCAAAACCCCGCCGTTTTATTTGCTGTAAACCGGGGCGAAGATTCAGCCGCGATGAAGGTTTATTATTTCCATCCGGTGGTTTGCGTCCGGGTGCCGATTGGACGGGCCTTCCGTAAGGATGACTATATCTCCGGAAAGCCTGTTTTGCTGAACCCATTGCCGGGTATATGAGTTCCAGTCTTCCGGATGCTCAGCCTCATGAATGGGATATACACCGGAGGTGAACTGGAGTTGCTGGCATGTCGCCACCTGGGAGCTTATGGCAACTATCCAGACCGGGAGGTGGAACGAGGAAATCCTTCTGGCGGTCGAACCGCTGCGGGTCGGCACGAAAACTGCCGCCGGGGTAACATATCCCATGCTTGACTCCACGCCCAGGGCAATGAGATGTTCTGGTCTTATCTTCCCTTTCAATTCGCTTCCCTTGAACATCTCACCGACGGTCAGCGTCTGACGATGGGGTTCGATAGCAGCCGCAATCTTTGCAAGCATTGCGGTTGATTCCACGGGGTAACTTCCCATGGCTGATTCCGCCGAGAGCATCACGCAGTCCGTGCCGTCCAGGATGGCGTTTGCCACATCCGTTGCTTCGGCCCTTGTCGGGCGGCTGTTTCCCGTCATGGACTCGAGCATCTGTGTCGCCGTGATGACGGGTTTGCCCCGCATGTTCGCCAGACGCGTCAGGCGTTTCTGGATAACTGGGATCTCTTCTATGGGCGCCTCGACTCCCAGGTCTCCACGGGCAATCATGATGCCGTCGGCGGCATCGATGATCTCTTCTATATGGTAAAGCGCTGTCGAGCGTTCAATTTTGGCGATAATAAATGGGTGGTATCCTAGGCCCGCTGCCGCGGCACGGACCTCCTGTATGTCTGACGCCCGGTTTACGAAAGACTGGCTCACCGCATCAACCCCGTTCTCCAGCGCAAATTTCATGCACTCAAAATCATGCTTGGTAAAAGAGCTGATCCCCAGGTCGATTCCGGGCAGATTAAGTCCTTTTCTGGATCGCAGTTCTCCCCCGACAACGACGCGGCACCGGACATTGTTACCTTCGACGGAAACCGCTTCAAGCTGGATGAGCCCGTCGTTCAGAAAGAGGGTGTTGCCGGGACGCACCGCCGACGGCAATTGGGGGAAACTGACGGAGACGCGACTGGAGTCTCCCACGATATTATCGGACGTCAGGGTGAAAAACTCGCCCGGTCGAAGATCGATGGGTTCCGGCTCCAATTGCCCTATGCGCATCTTGGGTCCGGGGAGGTCGGCCAGTATCGCCAGTCTCCGTCCGGTTGCAGCCGCGGCGTTTCGAAGGTTGCCGATTACCCGCGCGTGGCCGGAGAAATCACCGTGGGAAAAGTTCAGCCTTGCCACGCTCATACCGGCCAGAAGCATCCGCTCCATGATCTGTTGGCTTTCGGATACCGGGCCTATCGTGCAGACGATCTTTGTCTTGTTTGGCGCTATATTCATCTCTTCTCCTTCCACCTGTTTACATCTCCACTTTGCTGGTTCATCCGGAAAGTTTAGCGCAGAGAAACACAAACGAGTAGGGCTGGACTGGATAGATCAATCCGGTAATCGTTACGGCATCCTTCCATCTGCAGATGTCGTCAGGAGCGTCAAGAAAGGTGTCCATGATTCTGCGCCATCCCGAGGAAGAATCAGATGAAAGCGGGGGAAGTTGAAATTCCAGGACCTCCTGATAGGCGTTGAACATCAGGTGATACATGACAAGCCCATCATGGCTCCATGTGGTAACAGCAATGCTGTGTGAGTAATCGTTCCAGTCCGGCTGGTTTAACTGAACTCCATGCCATTGTATGCGCGCGCTTCGCAAAAGCTGGTTCAGGCTTGCCACGGAGTTTTCATCCGGTATTTCCCTGCGGAGCCTCCTCCGGATCAGGCGCCGGCAGAATCTGAAGATATCGCTGTGCCTGTCGGGAAGGGTCCAGTCGAACCAGCTCAGTTCGTTGTCCTGACAATAGGCGTTGTTGTTTCCTCTCTGGGTGCGGCGGACTTCGTCGCCCATGAGGATCATGGGCGCACCCAGGGAAATGAGCGTGATCGCAAGAAAATTCTTAACCTGCCTGTTGCGAAGCATCTCAATTTCGCGGTCATCGCTGGGTCCTTCCACCCCGCAGTTCCAGCTCAGGTTGTCACCGTAACCGTCCCTGTTGTCTTCGCCATTAAGCTCATTGTGTTTTCCGTTGTAGGATACCAGATCGTTCAGGGTGAATCCGTCGTGGCATGTCACGAAGTTTATGCTCTGTTCCGGTTCCCGCTCTTCGTGCCCGAAGATGTCGGGGCTCCCCAGAAGCCTGGTGGCGAAATTCCGAACGGAAGCATTGTCTCCACGCATGAAGCGCCGCACGTCGTCCCGGAATTTTCCATTCCACTCTTTCCAGCTATCCCCGATAAAGCTGCCCACCTGGTAGAGCCCGGCCGCGTCCCATGCTTCCGCGATCAGTTTGATTCCGGCAAGGACAGGGTCTGAATCAATGTCCCACAGGATCGGCGGATCCGCCATGGGGCATCCGCTTTCATCCCGGGAAAGAATGGAGGCGAGATCGAAGCGGAATCCGTCCACATGCATGACTTCCACCCAGTAATGCAGGCAATCTACTATCATTCTCCTTACTATGGGGTTATTGGCGTTGAGGGTGTTGCCAGTCCCGGTATAGTTGGCATAGCTTGCCCCTCCATCAGCCAGTATGTAGTAAACACTGTTTTCCAGTCCTTTGAAGGAAAGGGTGGGGCCGTTGTGTCCGCCTTCGGCGGTGTGATTGAAAACCACGTCCAGTATAACCTCGATACCTTCGCGGTGCAGCGCCTTGACCATGTCCCTGAACTCGTCCATTGGTCCCAGGGGGTCTTTGCGGGAGCTATAGGCGTGATGGGGAGCAAAGAAGGAAACCGGACTGTATCCCCAGTAATTGACAAGCCCTTCGGGGGAATCCTGCCAGTCGAACTGGAAGATGGGAAGAAGTTCAACGGCGGTTACGCCCAGATCCTTCAGGTAGGGAAGTTTTTTCATCAGGCCCGAGAATGTACCGCGCTTTTCAGCTGGAATTTCCGAATTGGGGTTTCTGGTGAAACCACCGACGTGCATCTCATATATCACGCTTCGCGAAAATGGCCTTTTCAGAGGCGTATCGCCTTCCCAGTCGTAGTCGCGGGGATCCGTCACAACACTCTTCATGGCGGTGGGCGTGTTCTTTCCAAAGCAGCATGCGGCCTTTCTGCTGTAGCCGTCGGGCACCGCTACGGCCTTTCCGTAAGGGTCCAGCAGCACTTTGTCCCCGTCGAATCGCAACCCGTTATACGGTTCGTATGGACCGTGGGCCCGATATGCGTAAATCTGTCCAGCCTTCAGGTCCGGGATAAAGGTATGCCAGTAGTGGCCCGTTTTGTTCCGGTTGGGCTTGAGGGTGATGATCCTGGAGGGTTGAGGGGCGTCAACGGTGTCAAACAAGAGGAGTTCCATGGAGGTGCAGTTTTTTGAATAGACGCTGAAGTTCACGCCTCCGCACTGTATGGTCGCTCCCAGGGGGTGAGTCTTGCCGAACCTCATCTGTTGCGCTTCATCAAGTCTGTTTTCCGGAGCGCAACAAGTATCGGCCGGTTCTTTTTCATTACACACCCCGTTTCGCGGCGCGTCGTTGGATTCAATATCTTCTTTATTCATTCAGTTCACCGGTTTAATCTTCCATATCTTTGAGCAGTATTCTCTTATTGAGCGGTCAGAAGAAAATTTACCCATGCGCGCCACATTGAGAATCGACATGCGCGTCCATGCTTCCTGGTCGCTGAACACCCTGGCAACCTTCTCCTGACACTCCAGGTAAGACTGGTAATCCGCGAGAACCAGATAGGGATCGTGATTCAGGAGGGACTCGACGAGAGGGGCAAACAGGTTCGTATCGCCATGGGAGAAATGTCCTGCTGCGATGAGATCGATTGCCCTGCGCAGCGACGGGATGGATTCATAGTAGTGACGCGGTGAGTATCCGTGAGATTTCAGATCGCGAGCCTCATCGGATTTGAGTCCGAACAGGAAAAAATTATCGGCGCCGACCTCTCTGCGAATCTCGATATTGGCCCCGTCAAGGGTTCCGATGGTGAGCGCCCCGTTCATGGAAAACTTCATATTGCCCGTGCCGGATGCTTCTTTTCCCGCCATGGAGATCTGTTCCGAAAGGTCGGCGGCCGGGTATACCTTGTGCCCGATTTTCACATTGAAATCTGGCAGGAATACAACCCTTATCATCTCCCGGACGTCTGCGTCGGCGTGAACAACCTCCGCGATGGATGTTATCAGTTTTATTATCAGTTTTGCCATCCTGTAGCCGGGTGCGGCCTTGCCTCCAAAAATGAATGTTCGTGGAACGCTACAGGTCCGGGGATTTTCTTTTATTTTCCAATACAGTGTGATGATATGAAGTGCGTTCAGATGTTGCCGCTTGTATTCATGAATGCGTTTCATCTGTACGTCGAAGAGGGAGTCAACGTTGACTATCGTTCCCGTTCGTTGGTCAATGATACCGGCCAGTTCATTCTTGTTACCGCGTTTGACGAGCCTCCATTCCTGGCGGAAAGCGGGTTCTTCGGCAAAGGGCTCGAGTTTTTCCAGCTCAGCCAGGTCCCGTATCCAGGCATCTCCGATAGCCCCGGTTATCAGTTCACTGAGCCGCGGATTGCTGAAAGCCAGCCATCTCCGGGGAGTCACTCCATTCGTTATATTGTGAAACTTTCCGGGTTCCAGTTCGGAGAAGTCGCGCAACACCTCCTGTTTCAGGAGGCGCGAATGCAGTTCCGCTACACCATTTACCGCATGGCTCCCTATGCATGCGAGATGGGCCATACGCACGTAACGCTCTCCGGTCTCGTCAATTATGGATAGACGGGAGATCTTCTCCTGGTCGCCGGGGAAGGACTCCCGGACATTGTCAAGGAAGCGCCGGTTGATCTCGTAGATGAGTTCCATATGGCGGGGGAGTATCCTTGTGAAGAGTTGGAGCGGCCACTTTTCGAGCGCTTCGGGAAGAAGGGTGTGGTTGGTATAGGCGAATGTGTTTGTGGTTATAGCCCAGGCGTCATCCCAGGGAATTCCATGCCTGTCCACCAGAAGCCTCATGAGCTCGGCTATGGCAATGGCCGGATGAGTATCATTCAACTGGGCCGCGAACAGCTCAGGAAAACGCGAGAGAGGGGCGCCTGCCATGCCGCAGAACCGGATCATGTCCTGGAGAGAACAGGATACGAAGAAGTACTGCTGCATCAGACGAAGGCTCTTTCCCGCTGATGTCTCGTCATTGGGGTAGAGCACCTTGGTCAGTGTCTCGGATTTGACCTTTTCCTCGACGGCGGCATAGTAGTCACCCACGTTGAAATCATTGAAATCAAAGGATTCCACCGCCTCGGCCGACCAGAGACGGAGTGTGTTGCACATGTCCTGGTTATACCCGAGGACAGGTGTGTCATACGGTATTCCGCGGACTTCTCCATCAGGTATCCACCTGACTATCAGCTTTCCTTTTTCGTCATGGTGGCTTTCAGTGTGGCCGCCGAACATCACCTCCTGCGCCAGTTCCGGTCGCCGGATTTCCCAGGGGTTGCCGGGTCCGAGCCATTTATCGGTTATTTCAATCTGCCAGCCATCCCTTATTTCCTGATCGAAGATGCCGAATTCATAGCGTATACCGTATCCGAGGGATGGCACTCCTACGGTGGTGAGGGAGTCCAGAAAACATGAGGCAAGGCGGCCAAGTCCTCCGTTACCCAATCCCGGTTCCTCTTCCTGGCTAATGATCTCCTCAAGGGAGAATCCAATCTGGGCCAGCGCCTGCTCGGTTTGGCGGTAGATTCCCAGATTAATGAGGTTGTTGCCCAGATGGGGACCCGGAAGATATTCGGCGGAAAAATAGCACACCAGTTTGAGAGGCCTTTTCCTGACAACCTCCCGCATCTTTTCAAGTCCGTCAATCCAGCGGTCCAGTAGTCTGTCACGCACCGTATATGCAAGGGCAAGGTAAAGGTCGTTTCGGGAGGCCAGGGCGGGAATGCGTCCCCGCGTGTAATAGAGATTGTCGAGAAAGGCCTGGGAAATTTCATCTGGTGAAGAACCAGTGCGTATATTGTTGCCAGGTGTCACCTTGCATCCTCCTTAAACGGGCGGTATCCCGAGCTATTGATTTCTCTTCGTAATCTTTCAGGATTGATTCATCAATAGTAAGTGAAAAAGGTGACCAGTCAATAGAAGGGAGGAAAAGAGGGGTTCGGGAATATATGACTTTACATCTATAACCAAAAGCTAATGCAACTGGACATTATCCGGCTCGTTTGTATACTTAAAACAATCTCATGCAAAGGAAGGGAAGGAGGGAAGGATCATGATGGTTCGGGTTATTTACAGTGACCAGACCGCTGGAGTTGTTGACAATCAACTTCTTGATGGTTTGGTAAAAAAGGGGAGGGTGGTTGCATACCATAAGGAAGGGAGGTGGATCTCCATCGAGAAGGAACGTCATACCAGTGATTGCCCAAGACCTGCTGGAAACTTTCATCAATGGATACCGACCGATACGGCGTCTGTTGATGGATGATGAGTCCCAGTTGGATGCTAATTGCCGCTTTATTTACAGACATCAACCTTTAGTTTTTGCCGGGTAGTTTTCCGGTCCCGAAAGATATTTGGGGTTATTGCCGATAATTTCCACTATCGGGCCGTCTTCAATTAATTCCAGTTCTCCGCTGTCACTCCCTTCATAGACACCTTCTCCAACGGCCCAGTCATACAGCCTTTTCGCATCCTTCAATACCGGGTTATCCGGGAAATTAAAAGTCCTGTTCTGCATCTCTTCATCGTATAGCCCTACGCAGCCGTGTGACGCGGGTTTGCCCGGCAAGTCTCTGGCGTGTATCCAGTAGGCTACATTATCCTCACCCACGTGAAAGCGGATGGCATAATCCATGGGGTATTGAGCGGACTGATTTTCTACCTGGTACAGTGACGACGTATGGTTTTTATGGCGGGCATCGGCCCGAAACAGACCCGTGGGAGTTTCATGTCCATTCTTGCCGGTGGCAGCCGGTATGGAAAACTGAAGGACTCCGTATTCATAGGCGCCAAGCCATTGCTCCTCCATATCGATCAGTATGTACTTGTCGTATGTACGGGCGGGTTCGTATGTTCGGGGAAGTGGCGTGTAGTTTCTGATATCGGAAATATTCACGGGAGACTTGATGGTCATGCCCGGATAGACATGACGTCTGTCGATCCGGTTAAAACGCGCTACATAAACCCAGTCATCACCATAGAGACTTTCGAGGGTATCTTCCGGATGGATAAAAGCCGGTTTCCAGGCAATCCGGCGAGTGCTTGGATAATCAACCCTGCCCAGGTCTTCCTTTGCTTCATCGCGGGGTGAAGCGGCAGGCAGATCCGTGGCAATCGGATCATGGACTACGATGGCCGAAAAGAGAATCGCCGGCAAAAGAAACCTGAAAGCTTTAATCATGGTACCGCCCTGTAACCCGTTGAAATAGGTTTCATCAACAGAAAAGGGGCCTTGGCCCCTTTTTTCTATATCCCTAGCATTTTTCTCTGTTTCGGTCAAGGTCTCATTAACGGCTCCGCTGTTACCAAAAAAGATTTATTCGAAGGGTGTAAACCGATTATTGCAAGAGGCGTTCAATATCCCAAAATCAAATGAATGAAGGAAAGGAGTTTTTTATGCGAATTGCGTTCATCTGCTGTGCCATTCTGCTGAGCGGTGTTTCTTCTTCTCTGGCGTCCAACGTGGGTGTAAGCGTCAATATTGGAGTGCCGTCTGTTTCTCCACCGGTGGTTATTGACAGACCTCCGGTATTTCTTATGCCGCCCAAACTGGGTTTCTACGTGGCGGCGGGAGTGGGATACGACATGTTTTATCTCGGTAACCGCTATTATCTGAACAAGGGCAATTTCTGGTATTCATCTCCATACTACAATGGTCCGTGGGTCAACGTCAGATACAATTCCATTCCACAACAGATAAGGAGGTATCCCATCAGCCGGATTCACCAGTTCCGTGACAACCATTATCGCCAATACGTTAGTGGAAAGGACCGTTACAGACACAAACATTTTCAGCCGGCATATCGTGACTACAGGCCGGCAAGAGATGACAGAGGACGCCACGGAGGCCCTGGTGCGCCGGGGCATGGCAGGCCGGACCGCGGAGGAGGACAAAGGGGGCACGGTGGCGGCTCGAGGTAAAGCCATAATTTGTGGTTAATTCCAGGTAAAGTCAGCATTTTATTGTTTAGAGGGAAACGGATTTGAAAAATCCTTTCCCTCTAGCTATTTGTAGGGTGATTTTACACTGCTGCCCAGGACAAGGTGGCTCATTTCATATCAGAAAGGACCGGATTCCTGATGGCAGGATGTGCTATACTGAATATCCACTTTGATAGCCATAATGCCAAGAGGAACAGAAATGAATCCCAATCGTAAAAAAACAGGACCATCCATTGACGATATCCATTTGCTGGTGGCAACCCTTCCCGGTGAACTCCAGGCATCGCTGCTAAAAATGCCTCTTGACCAGTTATTGGAGATTGTCATGGACCTTGGGCGTGCGCCGGAGGCGCGTTTCTCGGAAAAGGTTGTGCGGTTGAGCGAGAAGCCGGTAACCCATGAAGAACTGGCCCACGTACTGGCACATGTCGGTGATTTTACGGATGATAACCGGGCGGGTATTGAAAGGACTCTTCATCGCATCTCCGCCATTCGTAACCGTAAGGGGCAGGTAATAGGCCTGACGCTTCGGGCGGGTCGAGCAATATTCGGCACTATTGAACTGCTGAAGGATCTCATTGAAAGCGGAAAAAACCTGTTGATTCTTGGTCGCCCGGGCGTGGGAAAGACGACCAAACTCAGGGAAACCGCCCGTGTGCTTGCCGACGATTTTCAGAAAAGGGTCATAGTAATCGATACCTCCAATGAAATAGCCGGTGACGGGGACATTCCTCACCCGGGCATAGGCAATGCCAGAAGGATGCAGGTTCCTAAACCTGACCGCCAGCATGCGGTCATGATTGAGGCGGTTGAGAACCATATGCCCGAAGTAATTATTGTAGATGAAATTGGCACGGAGGCCGAGGCCGCAGCGGCGCGTACCATAGCAGAACGTGGTGTGCAGTTGATTGGAACGGCCCATGGCAACACATTGGAGAATCTCATAATGAATCCGATACTCTCTGATCTGGTGGGAGGTGTGCAGACCGTTACCTTAGGAGACGACGAAGCAAGGCGCAGGGGTACGACAAAAACGGTTAATGAAAGAAAAGCTCCTCCGACATTCGACATACTCGTCGAGATAGTCGACAGACACGAAGTGACTGTTCACCAGGACACGGGTGCGGCCGTTGACACGATCCTGCGGGGATATCAACCCGCGGGTGAAAAGCGGACTATGACCGAGGATGGTTCAGTGCGTGTGGAAAAGGCAGAAATTGAAAGCCAGGCGGGTTTTCCGGAAAAATTGCTCAGGGAAAAGCGGAATATTTCCAAAACAGAAGGAAGGATATTTTCTTCGAAAGTGCCGGTTCGCATCTATGCTCATGGAGTCAATCGTGAACTGCTGGAACGCGCCGGGCGTGAGCTTGATCTTGACATCCGCATTGCCTCCCAGGTGGAGACCGCTGACCTCGTTTTCGCACTGCGAACGCGTACCGAAGATTTGGGGTTGAAGAAGATAGCCAGACTTTCCGATGCGCCTTTGCACTATATCAAGCGGAACACAACTGCCGAAATCAGAAGGCTTTTGCAGAAAATATTCAACCTGGTTCAAGGCATCAATGAGGAAGAAATCCGTGAAGCAATCGAGGAAGCTGAATCGGCAATCAGAAGAGCTCTGGAAGAAGGCGCGGAGGTTTCGCTCGATCCCAGAAGACCTTCAATCAGGAAACTCCAGCACAGACATATAACCAGCCTTGGGCTTGTAGCTCAAAGTGTTGGAAGAGAACCGGACCGGCATCTGGTTGTATTTCCAGTTGAAAATGGTGAAACATGAATTGTTCTGCTAGCGGAAAATCAACATTCATTCAGAATCCTTGATTGTTCCTGGCAAGACAACCGTCGGCCTATTGGTCCGATAAGATATATTATGTCAAGTTCGATAAGATTCAGTTCGAAACTTACCCACGCGTTCTATTTGTGATGCAATCGCAAATTGTCATTCCCGAGAAGATTTTGATCGGGAATCAAGACTGTAACCCTTTGAAATCATATTTTGGGTATTGCTATTCTTCGAAATATTCCATCATCTTGACGAACTCCACCAGTTTTGAAACCACCAGTTCGTGAATCAGTTTTCCTTTATTTGCGGTTGCTTTCTCCGGATCTCCCCAGACGCCGTTTTCCCAGTATTTCCTTTTGTCCCTTATAAGAATCCCCTTGGGGAAACGTGGAAACTCCCGCTTCCCCTTTCCCTTTACGAGTTCCGGATAGAGGAAAAGAATCCGTGATGTCTCGATTTCTCCCGCATGGGCGTCACCTTTCGTTTCGATGAGTCCCTTCCCTTCTTCGTATGCAAGGTCGTATTCCGTTATTACAGCCAGTCTGCAATCCTCAAGCTCGAAAATCAATTCCTCGCCGGCGTCCTGGAGAGCCATTGTATGGCTTCCACCGGCATGTCCGGTAAGTATGATGAAGTTTCTGAGTCCTTGCCTGTAGAGAGACCTCACAATATCCCTCATGATGCATTTCAACGTTGAGGTTGTGATTGATATGGTTCCGGGGTGACATGAGGTGGAACGGCAGTAACCGTAATGAATCGGGGGTGCGAGAAAAAGTGGAATCAGCTTCGCGGTTGCTTTTCCGACTTCATAAGCCTGGATGGTATCGGTTGACAATGGCAGATGGTATCCATGTTCCTCGACGGAACCAAAGGGAATCAAAACGCTTCTCGTTTTCTTCAGACCTTCTTCGAATTCACCCATGGTCATATGTTCGATATTCATAATACACCTCAGAGCATGCTCATATATCTGTGAGTCTGGGGGATAACCCGTACTTCCCGAAGGATCCCGGATGCAATCTCCTGGAGTTCCAGGAGTTTCAGAGAAGAAATGGACAGCTCTCCCGTTTTTCCAGTCAACGGCTGGATGACCAGCGGAATATTTCTGTCGGTTGCTGAAATAATTTCGCTGGCCTTTATTATTTCCCAATCCTCTGTCCTGTCGCTTACCACGGTTTTGACGTACACATGTTTACTGGATGCAATAGAGAGAAACAATCTGTGTTTTTCCCAGAGGGACTCTATTCCGGATGTTGACGGGAGCTTAACGTCCATGGATATGAAATCCAGAAGGTTTATACATTTCGAGAGAGCTTCATGAAGGATCCCGTTTGTTTCGATATAGATCGGCAAAATGCTCCGCAATACTGGGAGCCATTCCAGCAGAGTTTCAATTTGCAGCAATGGTTCTCCGCCTGTCAAGCTGATAGAATGATGAGAGTCCGGGCATATTTTCTCCCATTGTTTAAGTAATGGTTTAATATTCTGAAGTGATACCGGATTCTTGAGTAACGAAAAATCACCTCTTCCGGGAGTTTTCTCGACGCGACAGCATTCCGTCCCATGAACGGGAATGGCTTCCCTGGTGTCACAATAGGCACACGCCAGATTGCAACCGCTAAACCGGAGGAAGGCCTGACGCAGTCCAATCAGGAGTCCCTCCCCCTGGATGGAGGAGAACACCTCGATCATATCAGCGGATCTGCTATTCATAGTAACTGGCGCATGCTGCCTCGGATTCCCAGACGGTTACACAATCGACCTTGATATTATCGTTGTTGAGCCTGCCGGAAAGCTCCTGGAACAGGTAACGGGCTATGTTTTCCGAAGAAGGTGACAGGTCTATGAAGGGTTGCAGTTCGTTCAGATATTTATGATCCAGCGTCTTCAGAAGAGTTTTAGTCTCAGCCTTGAGAATTTTGAAGTCAATGCCCAGACCGGACTTGTCCAACTCCGTTGCGGTAACGGAAACCTCAACCTTCCAGTTATGGCCATGGAGGTTTTCGCATTCCCCCTGGTAGTTTTTCAGATTATGGGCTGAGGCAAAAGAGGTGCATATTTTCAGACGGAACATTCTTTCTCCACATGTGAAACAGATTTTTGTTTTTTCCGAGTCCCTGAGATGTGCAATTCTGCCTTTTTTTGTTTGTCAGGGCAACAAAAACCGCCTTTCTTTCCTGAAAATTCCTTTGATAATTTCCCCTGTAGTGGTTTCACGGCGTTTGCGCCGATGTCATCGCCTCGAAACCGGCCACGATATCCAGCAACTCCTCTGTTATTGCGCCCTGGCGCAGGTCCCGGAAATGGAGGTTGAGATCATCCAGCCTTTCCCCTATGTTTTTTTCCGCCGCCTGCATCGATGCCAGGCGGCTGGCGTTCTCGGCCGCCATGGACTCGGCAATCGTCAGATAGAGTGATGAAAAAAGCGAATGACGGATGAGATAGGAAAAAAGCTTCCTGCGTTCCATGGTAAACAAGGGAATGGTCGGCCCCGGCCACTTTTGTCCTGACAGCTCTCTGAGGCGTTCCCGGTCAAAGGGAACAAGACGCAGGAGTTGGGGGGCACATACGGTTCCAAAGAGAATCCGGTTGTAGCACACCACTACATTTTCTACTTGCAGGCGTCTTTTCCATTGGTCAATGCTTAGCAGGATGGAATTCACAGCGGTAAGGATTCCAGGTACGGTAACCGGCGCCGGGGTTGAATCTTCCATCTTTTCACCCAGTTCAGTAAGGCGCATATGGGTACGGCCGCCGACACACAGGATATGGCGGCGTGATTCATTGGGCTCCAGACGCCTCATCTCCGTCCTGCTGAAAGAGACTATCTGTTCGTTGAAACGTCCGCAAAGGCCCTGATCCGAGCCGAGAATGATGACGCCCAGTTCTCCACCTGAGGCTGGCGAATCTTCGGTAAAAATGCCGGCGCCCTCTCGCAGCAGTATGACCAGACCCATGTCGATGGTTCGCGAATAATCGGCGAGGTTCTGGATAGCCTTTTCCTGATGGCGAATACTTACCGCTGCGAGGGTCTTCATGGTCCTTATCACGGACTGAAGAAGTTTGACGGTCACGATGCGTGCTTTTATCGATTCAGTGGTCGCCATTATCGCCGCCTTCATTCAGGAGGTCAGGAAGAGGGATGATTGCGGACAGGATTGCATCACGATCTTCTTCGTCAATGCCAAGTCCCTCTTCAATGCGTTGACAGAGATCCGGGAGTTTCTCCTTTACAGCGTGCCTTGCATGTCTTTCCGCTTCATCAACCTTTTCCAGCGCCAGGCGGTCGAAGACGCCGTCTGTAACTGCCACAAGCACGGCTATCTGTTCACTAATTGTCATGGGGTCGAACTGACGCTGTTTGAGTGTCTCTCTAACCCTGCGTCCACGTTCGAGAATCCGGCGCGCCGATTCATCGAGACGGGCGCTGAAGCGGGAAAAGGCTTCCATTTCCTCGAACTGGGCATAGGAAAGACGCAGGTCTCCCACCACTTTACGGTATGCGGGGAATTGAGTTTTTCCGCCGACCCTGGATACCGATTTTCCCACATCCACGGCTGGGAGGATACCCTTCTGGAACAGGTCAGGAGAGAGATATATCTGACCGTCTGTGATGGAAATGAGATTGGTTGGGATATATGCGGAAAGGTTCTGCGCCTCTGTTTCGATTACAGGCAATGCGGTGAGGGAACCACCGCCATGTTCAGCATCCAGATGGGTGGAACGTTCCAGCAGCCGGGAATGGATATAAAATATGTCGCCGGGAAACGCCTCGCGGCCGGGAGGCCTTCGCAGCAGAAGGGAAAGTTCACGATAGGCGCGCGCATGGCGGGTCAGGTCATCGTATACAATGAGGACGTCGCGTCCCTTTTCCATGAAGAATTCGCCCATTGTGGTAGCCGCATAGGGGGTCACATACTGGAGACCCGCTGAATCGGAGCCATCCGCCACGACCACGATGCAGTGGCCCATGGCATCGTGCCTGATTAGATCGTCCACCAGTCTGGCCACCGAAGCGCCTTGTTGTCCCACTGCGCAATAGATGCAGATGACGTCCTTTCCCTTCTGGTTGATGATTGTATCAAGGATAAGGGACGTTTTGCCGGACTGCCGATCGCCGATGATAAGCTGACGCTGTCCCCTTCCTATGGGGATAAGCGCGTCAACAACCTTGATCCCGGTTTGCAGCGGGATGGTAACAGGCGCGCGATGCATTATGGCTGCCGCATCCCGTTCTACCGGGAGCCGTCTGGCGCCGTGCAAGGGGCCCAGCCTGTCCAATGGCGCACCAAGGCAGTTTATCACCCGCCCCAGTAATTCGTAACCGACAGGCGTATCGAGCACCCTTCCGGTTCGACGCACCGCGGACCCAACCTGCAGGGAATCACTGTCTCCCAGCATAACAACACCCACCATCTCGGGATCAAGATTAAATGCAATGCCGAAAACCCCTCCGGAAAAACGGACCAGTTCGTTTGACTGAACGCCGGGAAGTCCTGAAACTCTTGCAATTCCACCATTAAGATAGAACAGGGTCCCCACATCCTCAAGACGTACCTCGGGGTGGTGGGCATCCAGGACTTCGTCGAAAATCCGTGTACTCGAATTGATGAGCATGTCGGCGTTCATGACTCTTCCGTTGAACCTCCCTGGATTGAATGGGGGGATTTTTCCATGGCTTCCACCAGCTTTTCCTCCAGCATTTCCAGATGATGCTCAAAATTCCATGACAGCGACCTTCCCCCCGCGCTGATCTCGATGCCGCAAACCATGGAGGGATCCGTTTCGAACAGAGGGATGGCGCTGTCGCACAGGGTCTTCAACACCCGGATTATTGTTTCCCTCGCGTTGTGATCCATCTCGAATGCGCTCCTCACGACAATACCCCGTGAAGAAGCATGAAAGTGCCCGGCCAGTTCCGCCAGTTCTTCTCCTCCCAAATTTCTAATCTGCCGCTCCAGGCATAGGGCTATCCGTTCCTCCAGGGAAGAATCGGATATTTCGCGCAAAACCCTCCGCGACACCTTGCATACCTCTTCGCGGACCTGGCGGCGCAGCGAGCGGATCAACGACTCACGTTCGGAGCGAAGCGCTTCATGCCATTTGGTCCTGCTAATGTCAACCTCTTCGCGTGCCTCCTTCAGGAGTGTTTCGCGCAACTGTTCCGCTTCTTTTCGCGCCTTTAAGCGCAGTTCGTCCTTCTCCTCCGCTAGTTCTCGCGCAAGCTTTTCGTACCTCATCCTCTCCTGCTCCGCCTCGTCGATTCTCTTGTCCGCGGCTTCCATTCTGGTTGCAATGGCGGTCTCGCGCCGGTCCATGGCCCTGACGATGGGACCGTACAGAAAACGCTTCAGCAAGGCCACGAGGATCAGGAAATTTACTATCTGGGCGACAACAGTAAACCAGTCAGGTCCCATCGATTGCCTCACGGATGTTCAACGACATATTTCCAGAACGGATTCGCGAATATCAGTATCAATGACACGACGAAACAGTAAATGGCCATGGACTCAATCATCGCCAGCCCTACGAACAGGGTCCGGCTGATGGCGCCGGATGCGTCCGGTTGCTGCGCAATGGCGCTCAGCGCCTGTGCCACGGCGCGCGCCTCGCCGAAAGCCGGCCCGATGGAACCGATGGCCATGGTTCCTCCGGCCACAATAATGGAAACCATGCCGATAAGCCCTATATCGTTCATAGTCATACGCCCCCCTTCTTTCCATTTTCGCTTCCTGCCTCCGTCGATTTCTTTTCGGACGTTGCGGAAGCTATGTAAACCATTGCCAGAACAGCAAATATGTATGCCTGTATAATCCCTATGAGGAGGCCGAGCGCCTGCATGACAATTGGAAAGAACAATGGAGCAATGCTCAGCAGGATCCCCACGATAATGGTACCGCTCATGATGTTGCCGTAGAGACGGACCGCCAGCGCCAGTGTGCGTGAAAATTCACCGATGATCTCAAACGGCGCCATGAATACTGAGGGTTTGACATAATGCTTCAGATAACCCGACAACCCCTTCTGTTTGACACCGAAAAAGGGCACGGCGATAAAGACACATATTGCCAGGGCCGCGGTGGTTGAAAGGGAACCGGTGGGCGGCTCGAATCCGGGGATGATCTCCATGCTGTTGCTGGCGGCGATGAACAGGAACAGTGTGCCTATAAACGGAAGGAACCGGCCCGGCTCCTTGTGGCCAATGGCACGGATCTGATCATTGAGAATCGCAACCAGGGTTTCCAGAAAGTTCCGGCGGCGAGGCATCTTGACATTGTCTTCCAGTCGGTGCGTCACCAGCCATGATCCGAGAGACAAGATAGCCATTACCAGCCACGTAAAGGCAATGGTGGCATTGAGCCTGACCAGGCCCCAATGCCAGAAAACCGTGCTGTCCGGACTCAATTCCATCTTACCCTCGCGGACTCGTCAGGGAGCCGGCCGGTTCACCCCGTTTCACTGCCTTTGTCAGAACATACCTCATTAGCAGGAAACCGCTCAGACAGGCCATAAGCCTCCCCATTCCTCCGTCCATCACCAGGTAGAAGCCCGAAAGCGCTACCATCAATCGGATGATAAAACTGGAGAGCATGAGAATTTCCGGTTTTTTGCCGCATGTTATCCCGCGAACGGTCAGCCACAATCCACCGAAGTAGAACAAACCGAGAAGCGCCCCGGCCAAGGCTGCAATTGAAAAGCCGCTTATTATTGAAATCATGAGAAGACTCCATACTTCCTGGATGGAAAACGGAAAAAGTCGTTCATGCATCATTCATTTTTCGAAATATGACTCACCCAGTACCACGCGTTGAGGCATCCGCAGATAAGGCCGCCGAACAGCAGCATCAGCGTCCAGGAAAACCTTCCGGGCCACCGGCCGTCAATCCAGATACCCATGGCGATTCCCGCCAGGGTCGGGATAACCACCGACCAGCCGACAATACCGAAGATGCTCAGACCGAACAACAGGCCGTGGTCCTTTTCCCGTCGCGCGATAATGCGTCTCTCTTCTTTTGACGCTATTGCCTTCTCCATCTCCCTGGATATTTCCATTCTGTCCTTTTCCACGGGTTCAGCCACGGTTCTTCTCTCCCATTCTTATGAACCTCACCACCACATCGGCCTCCATCCTGGCCAGAACCTCCCGCGCCTGCCTCTCTCTTTCATCAAGGGCCTGGAATCGCTCCTTTACCGCCTGGCGCAATTGTCCAAGCGGTACTCCGCGTACGGCATCGCGAGTGGAAACCTTGACCTCCGAACCGCATTTCACGAGGATCCCTTCGTCCACGGCCAGAAATTCCTCGGCGCCTGCTTCGGTTTCAAACGACAGGAGTCCAGGCGATAAAGCGGTAAGGAAATCGATGTGACGGGGCAGCAGACAGAAGGAACCGTTCTCGGCTTCGGCCGTCACTTTGGCAACCTGCTGATCAACCAATGTTCCCGTGGGCAGCAGGATAATCAGCCTCATTGTTTTCGCGCCTCATCAATAGTGCCTATCATGTAAAGCGCGCCTTCGGGCAACGATGAAAATTCGTCGTTCAGTATCCTCTCGCACCCGTCCAGGGCGTCTTGGAGTTTCACGAATCTTCCACCATGGCCGGTAAACTGCTCTGTAGTAAAAAAGGGCTGGGTGAGAAATCGCTCCAGCCGACGCGCCCTGTGGACAACCGCTCGATCTTCGGCCGAGAGCTCTTCCATGCCGAGCATGGCGATAATGTCCTTCAACTCCTTGTATTCCGCGAGATTCTTGCGAATTGCCCGCGCAATCTCGTAGTGCCGCCTGCCTACGATGGAGGATGAAAGCATTTTCGAACCGGACTCCAGTGGATCCACGGCCGGGTAAAACCCTTCCGCCGCCCTCCTGCGGGAAAGGACAATCAACGCGGAAAGGTGGGCGAAGGTATGCACAGCCGATGGGTCGGTGAAGTCGTCAGCCGGGACATAAACCGCCTGGATGGAGGTGATGGCGCCATTGGAAGTTGTGCAGATACGCTCTTGCAGTTGCGCCAGTTCCGTTCCAAGGGTCGGCTGATAACCGACACGGGAAGGTATCTGCCCCAAAAGAGCTGAAACCTCGGTGCCGGCCTGGATGTAACGGAAGATGTTGTCGATCAGAAGGAGAACGTCCTTTTTCTGATCATCGCGGAAAAACTCCGCAATGGTCAGGGCCGCGTGGCCTACAAGAAAACGGGCGCCCGGCGGCTCGTTCATCTGGCTCAGGATCATAACCGTCTTGTCCAGAACACCGCTCTTGTCCATCTCGCAGTAGAGTTCTTCCGCCTCGCGGCAGCGCTCTCCGATGCCGCAGAATATGCTGACACCTTCATGAACTCCCACCATGTTGTGGATCATCTCGGTTATGAGCACTGTCTTGCCAACCCCGGCGCCGCCGAAAAGACCCGCTTTACCTCCCCGTTCCAGGGGGGAAAGCACGTCGATAACCTTTATCCCGGTTTCCAGGATTTCAGACGACGTAACCAGTTCCGTCAGAGGGGGCGGAGGCCGATGGGCGGGACGCCTTTCTCCACAAGAAAGTATTTCCTTTCCGTCGATGGTCTCTCCGAAAACATTGAACATCCTGCCGAGAAGGCAGTTTCCGGTAGGTACCGTAAAGGGTTCGCCCGTATCAATCAATACCGAGCCGCGCGCAAGTCCCTGGGTGGAAGTGAGGGCAATGCCCCTCACTGTTTCATGATCCAGATGGGCAAGCACCTCAACCATCACCGCTGGTGAGCCGGGGGATTCCAGACGGTTATGTATAAGGGGAATCCTGTGAGGAAAGCGGACATCAATAACGCTGCCGCGGACGACAACAACCTCGCCTTCTCTCTCCTTCCCGTATCCTTTATTCCCGTTTTCCTTTTCCATGAATCACTTCCATTACATGGAGAGAATTCTACCAACCAGTATAACGCAGATACGGGAAAATGCCCCCTTTGACCAGGTGCTATCGAACAAATGTGGCGGAAATCAGCCATTATCCTCAGGAACAACGAGCTTCAGCGCGTGTATTTCAGGGTATCCGGTATTGATGTATCGGGATTTTTGTTCTATAGTCCACAACAATGCAGCTTAAACAAGGAGGGGTTCATGCGCGCAAGAAGGCTCCATAAAAAATGGGTTCCTCTTGTCTGTCTTTTATTATCCTGCTTTCTTTACCAGACACGCGGCGCTCAGGCGGATATCTACAAGTACGTCGATGAAGATGGCGTCATGCACTTTACGGATGCCCCCACTAATCGCAAGTTCAAAATATTCATGCGCGATCTGAAGAAAGACCGGAAACTGCGTACAAATTTCAAATTTGCCGCTGCTTATCGAAATAAAGAGGAGTATGATCCCATAATCAAGTCTCTTGCCTCCGAATACGGTGTTGACAAGAGCCTGATAAAAGCGGTTATCCACGCGGAGTCGGGATACAACCCCAACGCCGTTTCTCCAAAAGGCGCTCAGGGCTTAATGCAGCTGATGCCCAGGACAGCTCATGGATTGAAAGTGAACAATTCTTTCGACCCAAAGGAAAACATTCGCGGCGGAGTGCGCTATCTGCGCTTTCTGCTGGATACATTTAAAGGAGACGTAACCCTGGCCCTGGCCGCATATAACGCCGGGCTGAGCAGGGTTTCGCAACATGGTGGCGTTCCCCCTTATCAGGAGACGCGCAATTATGTCTCCCGGGTCTTGAGTTATCAGAAAACATATCAAAACAATTAGGGTGTTACCCCAATTTATGAATAATCAAGGCCTTATCAGGCATCTTCCCAATATACTTACCCTCTTGCGTATTCTCCTGATCCCGCCGCTGGTGGTCATCCTTTTTTCCCCCTCCAGGCAGGCCGGTTTTTTCGCGGCAGCACTTTTCGCTGTGGCCTCCATTACGGACTGGCTGGACGGTTATCTAGCCCGCCGTCTGAACATCGTTACCATGCTTGGAAAGTTTCTTGACCCGATTGCGGACAAGCTCATGGTTATGTCCGCGTTGATTATGATCCTTCCATTCGGCAGGGTTCCCGCCTGGATGGTTCTCGTAATTCTTGGTAGGGAGATCGTGATAACCGGCCTGCGGAGCATCGCTTCCTCGGAGGGTATCGTCATCTCCGCCAGCAAGCTGGGAAAATACAAAACCATTTTCCAGATTGTAGCTATCCTTGGTCTGCTGTTGCATTACGATTATTATTGGTTTTTCGGTGTCGAAAACACGTATCTTTATGCAAATATGCATAATATCGGCATGTTTTTTCTCTGGATAGCAACCATAATCACAATATGGTCGGGGATAGATTACCTGGTGAGATTTCTTTACGGCCATTCCCGATAATCCCGACACAATTCCATAAATGGGAGACTCTCGCACATGCAGGGCTCCCATTTTCTTTCTTTACCCATCAGTTGAGCTCTGACTTGTTTTATCCCGCTTTCCAACCCGCCAAATAGATTGACAATGTCGGGAGCGAGATGGATAATCCACGCACTGTATGAAAAATGTATCCTTTCCCGGGGGAATGTTATGTTAATTGAAAACGATTTTCTTGTGATCGGCAGCGGCATCGCCGGTTTGTCCTTTGCCCTGCAAGCCGCGGATCACGGCAAGGTGGCCCTTGTTACAAAGAAAGAGATCACCGAATCAGCCACCAACTATGCCCAGGGGGGGATTGCGTCCGTCTTTTCCGAAGAAGACACCTTTGCCTCTCACAGCGAGGACACCATGGTCGCAGGGGCCGGAATCTGCCACGAGGACGTAGTAAGGATGGTGGTGGAAGAGGGTCCGGAGGTAATCAAGAACCTGATTGAGTGGGGTGTCCAATTCACCACCCGTGGCGGATCATACGATCTGACCCGAGAAGGCGGACACAGCAAGAGAAGGATATTTCACGCCGATGATCTGACGGGGCGGGAGATTGAACGAGCGCTTGTCACCGCTGCTTTCGAGCACCCGAATATCGAGGTTTATGAGAATCACACGGCTATCGACCTCATCACCGAATCAAAGCTGCTGAGGAAAAATCTTGAAACGGATCACTGCTTTGGCGCGTATGTGCTGGATGCGAAAAACAATGTCGTAAAGACGTTCCCCGCGAAAATTACCCTCCTCGCGTCCGGGGGGGCCGGCAAGGTCTACCTGTATACATGCAACCCCGATGTGGCTTCCGGAGACGGTGTCGCCATGGCATACCGCGCGGGCGCTAAAATTGCCAACATGGAGTTCATGCAGTTTCATCCCACCACGCTTTACCACCCTGAAGCGAAATCGTTCCTTATCTCCGAGTCAGTCAGGGGGGAAGGCGCTATCCTGCGCCGTCGGGACGGAACCCCGTTCATGGAAAAGTATCACAAGCTGAAAGACCTCGCCCCCCGTGACATAGTCGCCAGGGCCATTGACAATGAAATGAAGACCTATGGTGATGACTGTGTCTACCTGGACATCACCCACAAGGACGCTGATTATATCAGGACCCGTTTTCCCAATATCTACCGGACCTGTCTCAAGTTCGGTTTCGACATGACCAGTGAGCCCGTGCCCGTGGTGCCGGCGGCCCATTATCTGTGCGGCGGGGTTGTTTCAGATCTGAACGGGGAAACGGATATCAAAAACCTCTATGCCATCGGTGAGGTGGCCTTTACAGGACTGCACGGCGCCAACAGGCTTGCCAGCAATTCTCTGCTGGAGGCCGCCGTTTTTGCCGGAAGGGCTTACCGGCACAGTTCGGAACAACTGAAGTCCTCCAGTTTTAAATTTCCCGCCATTCCCGAGTGGGATGCGGGCACGGCGACCGATAGCGATGAAATGGTCGTCGTATCCCAGAACTGGGATGAAATCAGGCGTTTCATGTGGAATTACGTGGGTATTGTCCGCTCCAACAAACGACTGCAGAGGGCCTTGAACCGCATCAAGCTCATCAAGAAAGAGATCGCTGAATACTACTGGAACTTTAAAGTCACTTCGGACCTCATCGAATTGCGTAATATTATCACCGTGGCCGAGTTGATTGTTCTCTGCGCCCTTCAGCGAAAGGAATCCCGCGGACTTCACTACAATATTGATTTTCCTGAAAGAGACGACGTTAACTGGAACAGGGATACCCTCATCAGGAAGACATTCTGAGGACTTATGACCATTGATGAGCTGAGAATGGAAATTGATCGCCTGGACAATGAATTGTTGAGAATATTCAACCAGAGGGCGGAACTGGCTTTGCGGATTGGAGAGTTGAAAAAAGGAGCGGGACTGCCCATCTTCGACCCAGGGCGCGAGAAAAGGATCTTTCAGCGCATGAAAAGCGATAACCCGGGCCCTCTGGATGATCAGGCAATTGTGCGGTTGTTCGAGCGCGTGATAGATGAATCACGGCATCTGGAGAGAATAATGACCGGAAGTGAAAGGCAAGATAATATACAAGGGATGGAATATGCTGATTATAATGAAAAAAAGCGCTGATGAAGACGCGCTGGATCACATCAAGGAATATCTTATCATGCGGAATTTCGATATCCATCAATCAACAGGCGCCAACCGCACAATCATCGGTGTTATCGGCGATACCGATACACTGGATACACCTGTTCTCGAGGCAATGCCCGGCGTGTTACAGGTCATTCGGATTGCAAAGGAAGAATGACGTGGTTATTCAACCGTAATGGCTGCGTAACCGACGACCTGCCGATAGTCTCCGGATACATCACCGCTGGTTGCGTACCGCACCAGTTCACACTTTGTAGCGCCCATCTCCAGAGCCGCAACCAGCATGACCGTAGCCGGTATGACACCGCACATGGTGATCCCCTTTTTTCTTACAACCGAGTAGAGCCCCTCCGGATTCAGCGCCAGCATTTGGCTGATTGCCATTTCGTCCTTTTTCCGCGCTATCTCGTCCGGTTCGTAGTGGGACATGTCCGAGCTGGCTACCCAGAGCACATCTTCACCAAACTCCCGGACAGCCTCCGCCAGAGAGAGGCCCAACTCCCTGCAAGAATCATAATCCATCAATCCAAGACACACCGGCACTATCGTGACACCGGGCCGGGCCACCTGAAGAAACGGCGCCTGGACCTCAAGGGAATGTTCGTACTGGTGAGCGGCCGCATTCTCCGTCAGCATGGGTGATTTTTCAAGGATCAGCTTCGCGAGAGTGGTGTTTATGGGAACGGCGCCGAGAGGGGTCATCCATTCTTCCCTGAGAGAGACGGCAGCCGGTGAGCCGAGGCCATGATGATTCGGACCAAGAATCAGGACGGTCCCGGGCACCTCCACACGTCCGTAGACCTCCCCCGCCACCGCTCCGGAATATACATATCCAGCATGGGGGGCGAGTATTCCGAGCACCTTTTTTCTCGTGGCTTTCCCACCCATAAAGGCTTCAACCTGGGCTCTGAGGCGCCTGGAGTCATCTGTATAAAACTGGCCTGCTACCGCTGGTTTTCGTACCATGTCGCTACCTCCTCTTCCGTTCCGTCAATCATAATCGCCTGGCAATCCCGGTTTCTCGTCTTTCGTAGTTTCGTCCGCCCTTTCCAGAGGCAATTCCTCCTGCTGTTCGTGAATCCCGTCAACGCCCAGTTCCTGTATCTCACGCAATGTGGGAAGTGATTTCAGGTCTTTCAGGCCGAATACTTCCAGGAATTCCCTCGTGGTGCCATAGATCAGGGGCCTGCCCGGGATATCCTTCTTGCCGAGGATCCTGGTAAGTTTTTTTTCCAGGAGGGTCTTGATGACACCTCCGGAATCCACCCCTCTCAGATACTCTATTTCCGCCCGTGTAATCGGTTGTCGATAGGCTACAATGGCCAAAGTCTCTAACGCGGATTGACTGAAGCGGGATGCCCTGGTCTTCACCAGCCTTCGAACATACTCCCCGTTTTCTTCTACGGTTCGGAACTGGTAACCATTAGCGACCTCCGCCAGGGTGATTCCCCTGTTTCGGGCGCCATACTCCTCCCGTAATACGGCAAGGGCGTTTCGTATCTCGTCCCGATCGTACTCATCAAGTATACCGCAGAGCCTGTCGAGAGAAACAGGGACGTCGGAAACAAAAAGGAGGCTTTCGATGATTGATTTAATCCGTGTTGTTGACACCGCCCTCCCCTTCCTCCGGAATCTCATCCGTTCCTTTCACGGCGGGACTGATCCTGATGGGACCATGTAGCGACTGTTGATGGACACGAATAACCTTAAGCTTGCACAGTTCCAGCAGAGCGAGAAATGTCGTTACGAGATACTCCCGATCGCAAATATTATCGAAAAGTTCTTCAAATGCTATCAGTTCCCTTTCCTGGATCAGGGACAGAACCTCGTTGATTCGTTCGGCAATGCTAATGGTTTCCGCGCTTACCTCGTGGAATGTCTCGCGGGGGGCCTTTGCCAGGATAACACGGAAGGCTTCAATCAGCTCGAACAGTTCAATTTCAGGGGCTACAGGCGGGGTCTGAGTGAAGTGAAGCTCGGGAGACGGAAAAGAGCGGGCGAACAACTCCCTTCCAAGAAGACTTCTGTCGTTCAGCTGCAGCGCCGCGTCCTTATAGCGGCTGTATTCGATCAGCCTGCGGATCAGTTCCGCCCGAGGATCCTCCTCTTCATCTTCGGCCGGTTCATCCTGCCGGGATGGAAGAAGCATGCTGGATTTGATCTGGATCAGCGTCGCCGCCATCAGGAGAAAATCACCCGCAACGTCCAGGTTCATTTCCTTCATCAGATTTATGTATTCAAGATACTGCTTTGTGATAAGGGCTATGGGAATATCGTAGATATCAAGTTCGTTTTTCTTGATCAAATAGAGGAGAAGGTCCAGAGGTCCCTCGAAGACCTCCAGCTTCACTTTATACAGAGAAAGCGCCGCTCCGGATTCCGTAGCGACGCCTGTTTTTTCCTGGTAATCCAATCCGCAAGCTCCATATGCCCGGGTTGTGGAAATTTTACTACAGTTTCATATTCATGACTTCCAGCACTTCATCAAGGGTTTCCACGGCGATTTTTCTCGCCCCGGCAATTCCTTTTTCCAGCACCTGGTTGATATAGCCGGGATTCATTTCCAGCTCGGTACGTCTTTTCCGCAGTGGCCTGAGATATTCATTCAGAGATTCGGTAAGCACTTTTTTCAGCTTTCCACCGCCTCCGTCGCCGATTTCCCCGGCAACGGCCTCAGGAGACTTGCCGGTGGACAGGGAAACAAGGGTCAAGAGATTGGAAACCTCGGGACGGTTTTCAGGATCATACGTGATAACCCTGTCTGCGTCGGTCTTTGCCTTCTTTATCAAGGCCGCTGTCTCGTCTTCAGATGAGCACAGCATGATTGCGTTGTTTCTGCTCTTGCTCATCTTCTGCGAACCATCCAGGCCCAGGATGAGCGGGGTCTTGCTCAGCAGAGGCTGGGGTTCGGGAAATACCGTTTTGTTCGCTGCGAATCTTTCATTGAAACGTCGAGCGATAACCCTGGTTAGCTCAAGATGAGGCAACTGGTCCTTCCCGACCGGAACGACATTTCCCTTGCAAAACAGGATATCCGCCGCTTGATGAACGGGGTATGTATACATGCCCGCGTTGATCCTTACCAAGCCGGCTGCCTGTATCTCCTCCTTCACCGTAGGATTCCGATCCAGTTCCGACATGGTAACCAGGGTCAAAAAGGGGAGAAGCAACTGGTTCAGTTCCGGGACATGGCTGTGAGGAAAGATAAATGTCCTGTCATCATCAGGGTCAATGCCGGCGGCAATGTAATCGATGGTAAGCTGTTTTATGTTTTCGGAGATCGATTCAAAGGAATCCCTGTCGGTAAGCACCTGGTAATCGGCGATCACGATAAAAGTAAACACTCCGAGTTTATGCAATCTCACTCGGTTCTGAAGCGAGCCGAACAGGTGACCTATGTGAAGACGCCCGGTTGGGCGATCTCCGGTCAGAACTCTGTAGTTTGCGGGATTCTTCGCTAAATCTTCTTCCAGTTTCCGGCTTCTTTCCACCGTGCTTTCATAGGTGCCGTAATTGAGTTTTTCCATGATGTGTCCTTGGCGTAGGTTGATAATTGATAAATCACAAGTCCTTCATCTCATTTGCAGCCACAGTTCTTCATTTTCATTGCCCGGGCGATCTCTTGCATGATGCTTGTCATATCATCTCATGAGAAAAGAGGTCACGTTATAGACAAGCGCGCTTTGAGGACCGGCAAGAAGCCTGATTCCCAGGTCAAGCAGCGGCGCGAGAATATAATTAAAGATCTTGGTAAAAAAGACCAGCACGATGATGATGATCATGCCGTAGGGCTCGATTCTGGAATAGGCCGCGGCCTGCCTGTGTGGCAAAATCCCCACAAGGACCCTTCCCCCGTCAAGGGGAGGCACCGGTATGAGGTTGAAAATACAGAGCAGGAGATTGACATAAAGAGAGAACGCCAGCATCAGGGACAGTGGTTGAAGAAAAAGGTCCGATCCCAGATATGCGGAAGAAAATCTCTCTATGGAAGCAATTCCCCGTAACAGCAAGGCGGAAAAAGCGGCGAGAATGAAATTGGTAGCCGGTCCCGCCGCCGCGACCCATATCATGTCTTTTTTGGGATTCCTGAGATTCCGGAAATCCACTGGAACGGGTTTTGCCCAGCCGATACCCACCAGGAAGACCATCAGAGTTCCGATAATATCCAGATGTTTAATTGGATTGAGGGTCAACCGACCCAGAGAGCGGGCAGTCTGGTCACCGAACCGGGAGGCGACATAACCGTGAGACACTTCATGGCACGTAATGGCAAAGAGCGCGGGAACGAGCATGATTGAAAGCTTCAGTATAAAATTTTCCATGTACACCTTGTAGGGCAAACTCGTTGAGAAAGCTTATTTTCTTAACAGATTGAAAAATGAAAGTCAACGAATGGACTTACGGCGTGATGGCGGGAGAAGGGACCGGAGGGTGGAAAATGGAATGTTTCAGGTTGCTTCTGGTTAATGCGTGACTATGCCATTTCGTATTATTCAGTCGGAGAAGGACTCCCGGTTGAGCCTGCGGACAATTCGCGGATTAAAAGCGTTTCGTGTTCGCTTACGCCCAGCGAAAGCAGGAACTCGTGGTGCGCCTGAGGAGCGCGCCGCTCGAACTCTTCATGCCAACGGCGCATGGAAAGGTCGTCCATTCCCACTGCGCGGAGCATTTCTATCCAAGTGTCCTTATCAACCCTGGCAGGCAGTTGAGGGCCGGACCTCACCTTCAGCATCTTCGCCAAAAGGCTTTGCTTGGCGCGCAAGGCCAGGATTTCCTCTCCAATGGACTTCAAGCGATTTCCAAGCACCTGGCTTGTATCATCAGAGTCCGTGGACAGTATCACCCTGATATCTTCCAGAGTCAGACCGGCCTCACGGTACGCGCGAATCAGTTCCAGGCGTTCAAAGTCAGCCTGCGAATATAGTCGATAGTGGGATTCACTCCTTCCCGAAGGCGAAAGCAGACCAATCCGGTCATAATACAGAAGCGTGCTGCGTGATATTCCGAAATTGCGGGCCAACCGGGAAATCTGGTACATGGCGCATCCCCTCTTAATAATGACATAGCGGCCCTGTTTTGCACAGGACCGCTAATAGACGAAGAGTCATGAATTGTCGGGATTAGTCAGCGAGCGCCCCTGATTTTCTCGATTCCGTCTGCTCGCAATCCAAGCCATTCAAGGAAGCTTTGATGGCCTTCGGGATTTTCCCGCTCAAATAACTCGTGCCATTTCTTCATTGAATCATCATCAAGACCGATTGCCCGGAAGCGCCCAACCCACTCCTCCACTGATACCTTACATTCCATTACGTTACTCCTTTCGCTGAAAAATTGTCGTCATGGCCGTGACTGGAATAAAGGTAAAGGGTGAAGCTATGGTCGGGTCAATCGGTTTTTTGCGAAATGTAAACAGTATTATCCCCAGGGGAGGCGCATGCAGATGATCAGAAGAAACCATATTTCTGTTTACTGAAACTGAACGCACGTTTGACTCTTGATAGAAGTGTCCTCATATTAAGGGGTTTGGGCAGCACATCAAAGTAACCCGCGTCGAAAACCTGCCCCTCTTCCAATGTTGAAAGCTTATCGCTCATGAGAAGAATAGGTATGGATTCAAACTCAGGGATCGACTGAGTGGCTTCAAGCATATCCGAGCCGACGGATTCGGGCATATCCTTGTCGGTGATGATAACATGAGGCTGTCGGGAGACGATCAATATAAAACCCTGAAGAAAATCATTCGCAACAAGAACGGTATAGTTTTCCCTGGTAAGGTAGTATTTCACTGTTTCATTGGAGATTGCATCATCCCCAACGACCAGAACGGTATCTGTTCTAGGCGGCGACACGTCCCTTTTCAGGTATTTCTTGCAGACAGCTCCATAAATTTCATCCCTTGCGGCCACACAGAGGCTGATATTCAGGCTTGAACCAGCCGCGATTTCATCGATTACCTTCACATTTGTAGGATCCGCAACGGCTAGCAAGAGATTTCCGCTTTCGAGATTCAGGGGAAAAACCAGATTACGTATGGCTGTTTCGCACGACACGGCCTGAAGTGCTTCTTCATGGCATGGGTAATCAGCCAGATTCGACACCATCTCAAGATTGTACTGGATAGAAAGGGCCTCGGCCACTTCATCTCCGGTTGCCAATCCGAGCTTTTCCAGGGTCCAGCCCAATCGCTTTTTGTGCCTTTTCGAGATCTTTTGCACTCGATCCGCGGTCTTGTCGGACAGAACACCTTTGCTGACCAGGATTTCACCAATTTTTTTCCATTTTTGCATACTGGATGACCTCGCATGTGAATAGAATAAACGACACGCAAACCCTTCTGCCAATGGCCTAGTCCAGATCCAAACCCCTTTTTCTGAACCATCATAACATGATGGAAATTATACAACAGTTATTCTTTGTGCGCGCACGTCAACAAGAGATGTTTGATATTTTTCACTCAACTACCTTATCAATCATCGCATTTTTCCCTGAAAATATCATCAACCGTTACTTCCGGGTGATGGTAGCGTTTATATTCTTTTGTTTTCCGGCCATATTGGATGCATTCCTTCGGGCACCACTGGAGGCATGCGAGGCATTGTTCACAGTTACCACGCCAGAGGGGAATTCCCGTTTCCATGGAAATGTTCCTCACGGGGCAGACCTTTTCACAGATGCCGCAGGAGTTGCACTCGCCCTCGATATTGAAGTTTTTGTCCATAGTCAGAACGAGATTGTAGGTCATCTTGTGGATGAGGGTAAAAATAAACCTCTGCCAAAGGGGACCCTTCTCTATGAGTCCCGATTTTCCGTTCGTGACATAGGTCGCCGCAAACCTGATTTTTTCGATTGCCGCATCAAAGAGTATTTGCTGGGCCTCCTCATGACCCGGCCCACCCCATGGAATATAGTTGCTCGGCAATCGGATATCGAACCCGGCGGAAAGCATGAGACCGTACCCGGCCAGGAGTTCCTTGAGTTGAATGAGAGTGCGTGATACCTGGCCGGCGTTGACCGCGGCGGCGAAATAATAAACATCCGGCCATGTTTTCAACAATTGGAGGAAATTGCGCACATGTCTCGGAACTCCCCATATGTGGACCGGGAAAACAAACCCGATTCTATCCGGTTTCTTTCCTTCCCGTATGTGATTCATACTGCGCATTGGAACGATCTCTGTCTTGCCGAATATCCCGGCAAAGACTCTCGACGTCCAGAGTGAATTGCCTGTCCCAGTGTAATAGTATATGACTGTATGCATGATGACACCTCCCTGTGACCTCAAGAGCACAAACACATCTTACTTGCTCTCTGTAGCTCTGTCACATGGCAGGCCCCAGAAAAAAGCTGATTTTCGCCAGTGCCGTCAGAATGTGCGGAACGGGCGCTCCGTCATCCAGTCACTCAGCATCGGCTCAATCCATCCGTCAAGCCCTTTGGCCAGGTAGAAGCGGGGGAAGAGCAGATCGTCCTCCTTGGGTATCATGCCTTCTTGCCGAGCGATCTTCTCCAGTGCGGTTCCCGGATAGATTCGGATTCCTGACGTAATTTTAAGCAGGTCAAGGTTTAGTGAGTCGGCAAAAGCCAGGCTTTCCCGCACCGAATCCCTGGTTTCACCTGGTCCACCCAAGAGTAGAAAGCCTGTTCCGCGGATGCCGTGATCCTTGAGCATCTCTGCTGTGGCCCTCACCTGGTTCAGGTTGAATTTCTTGTTGAAGTTCCTGAGCATTGCAGGGCAACCGCTTTCGAATCCAAGACTTACCTCGATGCAGCCTGCCTTAGACATCATGCGCACCAGTTCTTCGTCCACAAACCCCGGATACAGAATGCATCGCCATCGGATATCCAGTTTGGAGGAGGAAAGTGCTCCACAGAGCGCTTTTGTGTAGGTCGGAGGCAGATTGAAGGTGCTGTCGACAAAGTAGAAGCGGTCGAAGCCTGCCGCCACATGAGCGGCAATCCCCTGCAAGACCTCTTCAATGGGGCGCTTTCTGATTCTTGTTCCTTCGATCGCGGGTGTACTGCAATAGCTGCATGCAAGGGGACATCCCCGTCTTGTCTGTAAAGGAACCCATAGATCCCCTTCCCTCCCGGCGGTTGTGTTCCAGAGTGAAGGATCGGGCAGAGGGAGTGTCGCGATGGATGGTCTAACGATGTCTTTGCCCTGCGCCTTGCCCAAGGGGAGATAGAGGCCGGTGATGCCGGCCGGGGGTTCTTCGCGCCCCAATGCCCGGAGCAGTTCGGTGAATGCCACCTCCCCGTCACCGCGGATACCATAATCGGCGTTCAGATAACGGAGCGCCGATTCGGGAAAGATACTGTAACCGGCGCCTCCAATGACAATGGGGGCGCAGGACAGGTTGCGGCAGAAGTCGATAATGCCACGCACCGGTTCGAGGAGAAATTTCGGTTCCGCCATGTTCTGGTCGTCGATGTTGCGAACGGAAACCCCGATCACGTCCGGTCTGAATGAATCGAGTGAGTCGCGGAGGATCGAGTGGCTATCGCTACTTCCCATCAAATCGAGCATCCGCACATCGTGCCCTTCGTTCCGTGCTGCAACGGCAACGCAGTTCAGACCGAGCGGAAGTGGCGCCATATTGGTAAATTCGGTATTTGCGGAAATCAGCAGCACTCTCACGGAATACTCCTTTCCTGGTGGAATCCGGTAAGGAATACCGCCGGAAGATTCCATAAGTCATCGATTTGGTTTTGGATGCCGGAAATGCGCATCTGGATAAAAAAAAGAGCCCTGATTCTTCAGGGCCCCGTATGCTGAAACACACTTTCTTGGATTGTCTGAATGGTACCGAAGGCCGGAATCGAACCGGCATGCCCTTGCGGGCGGCAGATTTTGAGTCTGCTGCGTCTACCAATTTCGCCACTTCGGCAAATGCCCGCGAATTATAGCTAAAGCATATTTTCCCGTCAAGGAAGAAAAGCGACATGGCGGCGCCGAGCATACGAGAAAAGATCGTGAGAAAAATGATTGACACACTTCAGCCCGTTTGCTATAAAAGGTCTCCGCTAATGGGGCTGTAGCTCAGTTGGGAGAGCGCTTGAATGGCATTCAAGAGGTCGTCAGTTCGATCCTGATCAGCTCCACCAAATATCAAGGGGTTAGGCGATTTGCCTAGCCCCTTTTTAGCTGAAAAATATCTACAAATATCTACGCCCCAAAAAAGCCTTACTGAACCGCTTTTCCCCCGGTTACGTTGCTGTCCTTGCAAAATATCCCCATGAATATGGGACCGAGGATGGATAGTATCTGTCCTATGGTCTGCACTATCCCGTCCCCTGATTGCGACATCCCAATCCCGGACGCGGTTATTGTTCCAAAAAGCGTTGTTTTCCAGTTTTTCAATGCTTTACCCCTCCTTTGTTTAATTGATGCTTTAACAAATCTCTGTCATCAGGGTAATATCTGCTGTTCCGGTGGAACCATCCCCCTGGATAGCCAGGCAGACACATCGAAGCAGGGACAGGATTTTTTTACCCCTGGCAGGTCCTTGTGCCCCAGAACCTTCCGGCCGTTTCCGATGCGCCGGATAAGGTCGGCCAGGCTCTCCCATTGGGCGGCTGTAAATTTATCGGTCCCCAGAAGACAGACACCTAAGCTCCGGGCGTTGTATCCGGCCGCATGGGCGCCTGTCTCGTTTTCCGATCTGCCGGTGCGGATCGTGCCGTCTATCTGTATGACATAGTGATAGCCGATGGCCGCCAGGCGGGGATTGAACGCGCGCATGGCCGCTGCTTTGCGCTGCCAGCCGTTGGCCCGGTGCCAGCGGTCTATGTCTTCGGCGGTGTTGTGCCGGCCATTTGG
>CAZFCG010000006.1:52005-56129 GCA_964517595.1 uncultured Geobacter sp.
GAACAGTGGATGATTACCATGTCGATTTCTCTCACTTTTTAACCTCCGGTTCCAAATCTTCCCCCTTATAGCCACGCCAGACGCAATCGGGGTTTTCCACATGAGCCAGGGCGCCCTTCCCTTTCGCCGGGCAATCTTCGGGACATTCTTTCATTTTATCAGGCCCATAATCGAGGCGGCTCTTTTCAGCGCCGCATCCGATATGACGGCCCACAAGGCCAGGGCAACGAGCAGATAGATGACGGCCCGTTTCATGAGTTTTCCGCCGGACGCCATGTCTTTCAACAGTTGCCTCTCTTCGTCTGAAAACGAACAGGTGTGGCAGTTTTCCTTGAGGATCGCCCGGATGACTTCTATGTCATTTTCGGTCAGCGTTTGTGATGGATATCTGGGGTCGCTCCATTGGGTCATCGCCAGCCTCTCTCGTGGATTCTTGTGTGTTCAATATTATGTTGAATATATAAGAATCCCTTCAACCCGTCAATTTGTTTATGTTCATTCTGGCCCTTCCCGGCAATCCGTGATGGCCATTGCCGGGAAGGGGGTCTTTTCAGAGGGGTTTTATTATCTTCAGGAGACTTGCCAGTTTTTCGAATAGTTTCTTCCCGGATTCCGGGTCGATGATGGAGACGGTGAGGAGTATCCGGATGGGGATATCTCAGGCGGCGCTTTCCCAGATGGAAACCTGGTCACAAAAAATGCGTAAGGGAACCCGTGAAAAATTAGCCGCCGCCATGGGTATCGAGCAAGGCCAGCTCGCCGCCTGATCTTCACCCTCCCAACTGCTCCCTCTGCCATTCCGACTTGCCCTTGTTGGGCTTGTCGCGCAGGGTCCGGCGGATGGTCGCCGTTTTGATGGCCGGCACGAGCCCGGCGGCCTGGGACGCCCTGAGACGCCGGTTGAACTTCATGATTTTCAGCATTACCTCTTTGCGCTGGCCAGGCTTTGACAGCCTCAGTTCGGCCAGCAGATCCCCGCGCTCTTCTTTCCAGTGGGCCGAGAGGCCCTTTTGCACGTTGGTCAGGTCGTTTCTTTCCGCGACCCGGGACGGCTGGAAGCCCAGCATCCTTGTTACCGCTTCGCCGGTGGTGTATTGCATGGGCTTGCCGTTTTCGTCGAAGATGACCTTGCCGGTTCCGGTGGTGGCGCCTTTGGCGGCCATGCGGTAAGCTCTCATGCCCCCGGCCAGGGCCTCGGGGGAGATGTTTTCCAGCGCCCGGTAGAGGTCTCCCCGGCTCGCGGCGGTGACGGCCCGCGCGCCTTTCTGCGTCAGGCCGGTGAAGACGCCCCCGGCGGCCTCGGGCAGGGAGTCGCCGGAGAGGATCGGGGAGACGATGGGGATTTGCAGGCGCATGGCGTTGGAGATGTTGACGCCGGTGGCGCTGGCGAGCCCGTGCCAGGCGAAGCCGTTGACCAGCTCTCCCAGGGTCCCGTATTGGCGGGCGTGCTGTCTGGTCCATTTCCTGAAGGCCAGTTTGGGCGATTCGCCGAAGTGGATCTGATAGAGCTTGTCCAGTTCGTCCCAGCCGGGAAGGGCCGCCGCCCCGCCGATGATCGCCATGGCCGCCGCGTAGCGGAGCATGGCGATCATGTCTTCTTTCTTGCCGCTGGTGAGGTTGTTGTAGACCCAGTTCCAGTTGTTCCAGAGGAACGATTGCAGGGCGTATACCGTCCTCCCCAGGGGTTTTTGGGCGAAGCCGGGCAGGTTTGCCCTGGACATTTCGAAGTTTGCCCTCCGGTTGACCCGCAGGGCCTTTTCGAGGGCCTCTTTGTGTTCCATTTTGTCCGCCGTGAAGCTCCGGTAGGCGGCGAGGATGACGGTCTTGCGGTTGAGCGTTTCCACTTCCTGAAAGCCGAACATGGCCTTGCCGGTCAGGGTGTGGAAGGCCTGGGAAACTTTTCCGGCTGTCCCTTCGCCCGCTCCCGTCATTTCCCGGATGACGGTGTTCTGTTCCTGTTCCTTCCATATTTCGGAGGAGAAGATCTCTTTTTCCCGGTCGCTCAGATTACCCGTGAAGATGTCCTTCTGGGCCTTGGCGATGGCGAGGAGAGGGCTCTTTTTCGTGTGCTTGCCCAGTTCGGCGATCCCCAGGGTCCACGGCTGGGTGGCGTTGATTACCATGGAGGAGACCTTGAACCCGAGATAGGCCAGGGACGCGACGGAACGGAGGTTGGCGCTGATGCGGTCGGCCGCGCCCATGTTGCGCAGGGTGTCCCTGATGTATTGTTCGGCCCACGGCTTGACTTCCCGGGGGGCGTAGCGGAAGTTTTCGAACTGGGAGCAGGCGTACTTGGCCTTGGAGATCATGCCCGCCGTGGAGGTCATGTAGTCCTGGTAGGCCTGTACGGGGGCCTCGGTCTCGTAGCCCTCGATGAGGTACGGCGCCCGCTGGATGCGATGCGCGCCCGCGCCCCTGGCCATGAGGACCTCCGCCAGGGACTGGATGACCTGGTGGCGGATGCCCGCCGCCTCTGTTTTGGTGATGTCCTGCTTGGAGGCGGCCCTGTCTATGGCCTGCAACTGGGCCTGTTCCATGGCGAAATCGTTTTGCATGTCGCCGTAGGTGGCTTCGGACAGGCGGTTGTTGAATTCGACCCTGGTTTCGTAGGCGGCCCAGTCCAGGTAGTTTTCGGGCATGGCCTTTTTCAGGCCGGCCAGGACCTCTTTTTTGTGCCTGTTGGCCCTGGACCGGGAGGTCTGGAGCTTCATGTAGACCTTGACCTTTATGCTGCCGTCCCCCAGGCGTTTCAATTCGTCCTTGAGCCTTTTGATCTCGGCCGCGGATTCCTTGTCCTCCAGGGCCTGCTTGAGGTTTTCTTCCGCCTGGCGGATGTTGACGCTGTTTTGCAGCTCCAGTTTGCCGATGATTTTGGCGGCCTGCTTGACGAAGAAGCGGATCTGTTTTTGCGGGCTGGCGCCCTTGACAAAGAACAGGGCGTCTTCCAATTCCGACAGTTTGCTTTGCAGCTCGAATCGCCGGGCCTCCGGCAGGCCGTCTTTGGCCAGGTCCTGCTTCAGTTTCTGAACGGCCTTGGCCAGCCGCTTTGGCGCGCCATGGTCCACATAGACGCGCTGGCGGCCGGTCCCCTCTTCGTGTTCGTAGGCGAGGCCGAACCGCCGCGCCAGGGTCTTGATCCCGTCGGCCACGGCCCGGCTGGGGAAGTAGGGAAGGTAGGCGGACAGGGCGTCGATGTGCTTTTCGGTGTCTACCCGGTCGCCGTTTTTCTTGATGAATTGATAGTGCTTCACGGTCCGGTACTGGACGATATCCCACTTGAGGCCGGTGATGCGCTGGTATACGTTTACCTGCCAGTCGCCTTCGCCATGGTTGCGCGGCATCCAGCCGGGGTGTCTGGCCATGTTGTTGCGGAAGGTGGAGATGTGCTTTTCAACTTCGTCCATGGACAGGCCGTTTTCCTTGCCGGACTCGCGGATGGCGTTCTCTATGGTGTCGGCGACCACAGTGTCGATATGATTCCGGATGGCCTTGTAGACCTTGAAGGCCGCCTCGGAGGGGAGGTTCCCGGCCAGATTTTTATCGTCCTTCACCATGTCGTAGGAGCCCCAGGCCTTGCCGTCCAGGTCGCCACGGTAGATGAGCCGGTTGACGCCTTCCCTGTCGCCGCCGGAGAGCCGCGCGTAGTTGTCCGCGATTACGCCCCAGGCGGTGCTTAAGTCCTTGGCGCCCCAGTTGGTGAATTCCTTTGTCAGCCTTTCCACGAATCCGGCGGGTTTTTCCTTGCCGCCGAACCAGCCGAATAACTTGAGGATGAGGGAGTTCTTGTTCTGCTCCCGGTCAAGGGCGGTGTCGACGAACGGGCTCTTGTTCCGGTCGGCTTCGGCGGCCTCTACGGGAGTCCTGAGCACATGGCCGATAGCGTTCATGATATGAACGGGAGTGTGCTCGTCGATCCAGTCCCTGAACCTCGACCAGTCCAGGGGGTTGAGGAGCCGCGCGAGAGATTTCCAGGCGCCGGCGCTGCCCCAGTGTTCCGTGTATCGGGCCAGGCCGCCGTCGGCCAGGGCGTAGCGGATGCCGGAATCGTGCGGGCTGCCATGCCAGGCGGTGGCGAATTTAATATCATCCGTATCCGGTTCCGCGGCGAACATCGCCCCGCCCGG
>CAZFCG010000006.1:56239-59395 GCA_964517595.1 uncultured Geobacter sp.
CAGTTCGCGGATTTCCGCCTCTCCATATCCCATGTCGAAGCCGATGCCGCGGAGGAACTCTTTCACGGCGGCGATGATGCGGGACAGCATGGTGGAGTCCTTGCCGGTCCGGGCGTCCCGCCCCAGCATTTCTTCCGCCGCCTCGATGCGCCCCTCCCTGGTCTTGAGATCAAGGCCATATCCCTCCGCCAGGGCCTTCCATTCTTCATGGCGCTTGTTGGCGTACCAGATAGCCGCGTGGAGCATGTGCTTTTCGTAGGAATCGCGCGGCATGATCCCGCGCAGGCCGTGATGCGCCACCACCTCTTCGAGGAGTATCTCTTTCGCCTCTTCGATGGAACTGAAATGGTCCGCCACATAGACGACTTCATCACCCAGGTAGACTGCCTGGAGGAAGCGTTGCGGCATTCCGCGTCTCGCCGCCTTATCCAGCGCGCGCTGGGGCAACTCCGCCGCCGTCTGCACTACCCGCCAGGGAGGCGCCTGGGGCATGTTCTTGTAAACCGGCTCGAACGCCGCCCGGATCTCGTCGGCCGGGAGACCGTAAGTTTCCTCCGCCACGGAAACAGAGAATTTCGCCCGCACCTCATGCCACACCTTGAGCATCAAGTCCTTGAATCTGTCCCACATATCCACCAGAGCCGCCTTCATCCTCCTGGCGAAGTCGGGGTACTTCATCCCCGGCTTGAACTCCCGCAGGCCTCTTTCCACCAATCCAGGCAAGGCTTCCTTGTTGCTCATGTCCGGCCGTAAGGCAAATTTGACCGGTTCCTCAGCGAGTTCATCCTCTATCCGCTCGCTCTGCTGCAATTCCTCTTCTATCTGCCGCAACCGGGCCTTCCGGTCTTCTAATTGCTCCGCATACTCGAATGGCCGGCCCATTCGGGTTTTGGCGTCCTTCAGGGCTTTCTCGTGCTTCAGGATATCTTCCCGAGCCTGCTTGAGGTCGGATTCAAACTGTTTGGCCTTGTTCTCCAGTTGCACGACCAAGCCCACCGGGTCGATATCTGCAATTTCGTCATCCATAACAGCCACCCGAAGGGTGGCGTTTGCTCCGTCCGCAAGACGCATAAAAGCCGCGGATCGGCCAGCCGTTCCTTTCGTGCCTGACAGGAAATAGGAGCTCATCTGGAGCTCGTACCCGGCCAATTTCCCGATGGTCTCGTATTCGGTTTCCTCTCTGCGCTCAATACCCTCTCGCAGTTTACTCGCCAGATACGCTCCGGCCTCTTTCCTTTCCTCGAAGGTTTTACCGTCAACCTCAATGGTGAACAGTTTTCCGCTTGTATCTATCCGCTTGCCGGCACTCTCTTCAATCTGGCGGACCGCTTTTTCAAGGTCTTCTATCTTTGCCCCGGCAGTGTTAACCACCCTTGCAAGGCGATACTGTTCGTCTTGGTGAGAACGCCGCAGGCTTTCGAGGCGTTCAACTTCCGCCTGCACTCCGGCCTGTTCAAGCACCAAAGGGTTGTCAGATGACATTGCCTTGGCCAGCGCGTAATCATCGGCTGCGCCGTCAACGTCGGTAACTTCGTCACCAATTTCCCTCCCGTTCAGAAAGTTTTCGATGAAGCGCTGTTTCGATTCAATAAACTGCCACATCGTTTCATCGAAACTGCCTTTCGTCGCATATACGAACAGGTCAACCTCTTCATTGCTGTTCCCTTGGCGGACAATGCGACCTTCCCTTTGCTCGATATTGGAAGGCAGGTAGGTATCCGGATCCATGTGATGCAGGGCCGCCAGCAGTTTTTGCGCATTGACGCCAGTGCCCATGGATGCCGAGGAGCCGATCAGCACGCGCACGTCGCCACGGTTCATGGCGTTGAAGAGCTTCTGCTTGTCCGCGCCCTTCTTGTAATCCTGCATGAAGGCTATTTCTTTCGCCGGGATACCTTTTTTCACCAGTCCGTCCCGCATCCAGACGTAGGCGGAAAATCCCCGTGTTTCCTCGGCCCCGGCGACACCCAGGTCCATGAAGACCATCTGCGTTTTTCTATCCTTTTTCGTTGTCTCCCATATCAGGTGGATGTTTTCCACAGCTTTGCCCAACTTGCTTTCCGGGCCGCTGGTTCCGCCTGCGTATTCATCGGCAAGGGCAGCATGCCTGCCGTCGGTAATTACCGAGAGCAGGATATCATCACCCTTTTTCGCGGGTCCTTTCCGCCGCCGTATAGCCCTGATACGCTCCTCCAGTCTCAGCTTGAAGCTCTTCTGGGCCGGGCTTTCCTTCGTAAGGACAAACTGACGGCCTCCGGTCCGGACACTCGGACGCTTCAGATAGTGCAGGTCCTTGGCATGGACAGAATCGAACACATCAGCCACCATCTGCTGCAACTGGGTCATATTGCGGAACTTGGCGAACCTGGTTACCGGCTTGTAATTCCCGGCAGGGTCTTTCTCCAGCGAGGTCTTGATATCTCCGAAGGTGGAAGCCCAGGCATCAAAATTGTGGAGCCCGCGCTTTTTGAGTAGCTCGCCTTGCAGGAATCTCTGTATTGAATATATTTCGCCGATGGTGTTGGTAATCGGCGTGCCTGACATGAGCACCAGGGAACGGCCGGGGTAGAGCTTCTCCAGATAGTTTGCCTTCATGTAGAGGTCGAACGCCCCATAAGAACCGTCCGGGTCGATACCCTTGATATTTCCCTGGTTGGTGGCGAAGTCGAGTTTCCGGAATTCATGGGCCTCATCAACAAATATCTGATCGATACCGGTTTCCTCAAAAGTGACGCCTTTGCCCTGGCCTACTGAATTCATGGCCTTTGCAATACGCTCTTCCAGACGCCGCCGCTGCCGCTCCAAATGCTTAATTTTTATCCGGTCTTCTTTCTTGTCTGACCAGTCGATGATGTCCTGGATCTCGTCAATCTGGTCCTGAATGTATTCGGCCTGGAATTCTCCGGACATGGGTATCTTCTTGAACGCCGAATGGGTGATGATTACTCCGTCCCAGTTCTGTGAAGCGACTCTGCCAAGGAAACGTTCACGGTTTTCTTTCTGGAAATTCGTCTCATCAGCCACGATAATCTTGGCGGCCGGGTAGAGTTCCAGGAATTCACGGGAAAACTGTTGAAGCATGTGATTCGGAACAACCCACATGGGCTTTTTCTTTATACCGAGGCGCTTCAGTTCCATCCCCGCAAGGACAGACGC
>CAZFCG010000006.1:59405-65688 GCA_964517595.1 uncultured Geobacter sp.
GTTTTGCCTGCGCCGACACTGTGAGCCATATAGGTATTGCCACGCTGCACGATGCGCCACGCCACGCGGCGCTGATGGTCGAAGGGAGTCTTTACCGCGGACACACCCGGAAAGGTCATGGCCTCGATGTGCTTACCGCCGTATTCGCGTTTCACGAAATTGTTATATTCATCGTTGTAACGCCGGGCCAGTTCCACGGAACGCTCCGGCTCGGTCCATATCCAGGAGGCGAACCTGTCCTTGATGCGCTGCAACTTCTCATTGGCGGCACGGGTCTCATCCTCATTGAGAACCCTGCGTTCTTTGCCGTCTTCTTCAACCAGGTCATATACGGCAACCGGAGACTTGTTGAGGGCTGCATCCAGCAGATCGGCGGCGTTACGCCGCGCCGTACCATAGTCGCTGGTCGCTCCCGCGCCCTGCCAGCCGGAGACCTTTTCCACAGACCATTGTCCGGTCTGTACCACGTGGCTTACCCGTATACCCATATCGATAACGTCACGGGCGAACTGCTGAATCCATTCGGGCTTGATAATGGGCATACCGAGGGATATCTGGATCTTCGAAGGTTCCTTGTCCGCCGGTTGCACCGCCTCAAGGGCTTTAACATTTCGCTCGAACTTTTTATCAAGCTCGGCGGCGGCCCTCGCGAATGCCAGTTTGTCCTTTACATAACCGGAAAGGTACTCGTCATCGGTCTGCCAGAGACGGCTTTCAGGGTCCAGATATATCAATTCACCGAGACCTTCCGCCGCCTGCTCTTCAGACAGGCCCATCATCTCCGCTATGCGGGGCATGTCAACCTTGCCGGTTTCATGCAAGACCACGTGCAGGGCATCAGCGACACTCTCGACCTTCGGCGCGACTTCGGGACGTATCACCCGCTTGGTAAAGATGTCTGTTTTCTTGGCGGTCTGTTCCTCTGCATCATAGTTTTCCAAAGCCATGACAAATGACGCATCCGGATCGTCCCGGAAAGCGTTGAAGTTGGGATATGTGTAACTGGTCTTTTCCTCGCCGGTCTTCTTGTCCTTGCGTTTGATGGGACGCGCCTTGTTGAGGAGTCCGTGTTTATCGGTGAAACTATCATAGGCCCGGTTCAAGTCCCGCTGGGCCGCCAGCAACTCCGCGTCGGAAAGGTCCGCAAGTTGGACATGGAGAACGGCACGGGCCGCGTCTCGGAGAGCAACGAACGAACGGATGATATCTGTTCCTGTCTTCCCTTCAACTTCGATGCCGACACCATTTTCCTTTTGCAGCAGACTACCCTTATCATCCAGGTAGTATGCCCCTTCTTTGACATTGGAAGGCGCTACCTCGTCAACTATGTTCGCCTGTACCGCAGGGCTGTCAATTTTGGGTTCCGAGTAGATGTTTTCCGGGAGATTCTTCACTGCCTCGACGAATGCCTGTTCCATATCGCCTTTGCCGGCTTCCACTGTGTACTGGTTTTTCCCATACATTCTCCCCGTCAAGGCATGTTTTCCCAGCACCATTTCAGGATGGTCGGCGAAATACTCGTTGATATAGGCCGTGCCGTCTTGTGTGGTAATCTGTTCCAGGGCTTCCCACGGCTGCACTCGGAACGCTCCCCGTGTCGCATTGTCGTTATAGTTCCGCAGTACGCCATCCGGGTCTGTCTTGACCGATTCTCCCGGCAGGCGTTTGCGCAGAAACAGCACATCGGTAACCACTTCGGTTCCGGCATTTTCCTTGAATGCGGTCTGAGGCAATCGGATTGCCCCCACAAGGTCGGCCTGCTTGGCGAGATAGACCCTGGCAGCGTCATTGGCCTTGTCCATGGTATAACGGGACGTAACCAGCGCCATGATTCCGCCAGGCCGGAGGATGTCCATGCTCTTGGCAAAAAAGTAATCGTGGAGGGAGAACTTGTATTTGGCGTATTCAGGGTCGGAGGTTATCTTGATATCCGCAAAAGGCGGATTGCCGATAACCAGGTCGTAGAAGCCTTTCGGCATGGTGAACTTGGTGAAGTCCGCATGACGGGTGTCCTGGGTGGGATAGAGAAGTTTTGCGATGCCTGCGGAGATTGGGTCCAGCTCTACGGTTGTGAAGCGGGAACCGGCATGGAGTTCAGACGGAGAAAGCCCGAGAAACAGACTGATGCCGGCGCCGGGTTCCAGTATGCGCCCCTTGGCGAAGCCGAGACGCCGCGCGGCCTGCCAGATGCCACGAATGACGCCGGGGGAGGTATAGTGCGCGTTCAGGGTTGATGCCTTGGCGGCCCGGTATTCCTCGTCGGTCAGGAGTTCTCGCAATTCCTGTCCCAGAGTTTCCCAGCCATCCTTGAAGCGATCGACGCTGCGACGGGACGCGGAATCCCACGCCCGCTCCGGAAAAACGCCATTCGCCAGCTCGGAAGCTCCCCATCCCACATAGCGGGTGAGTATCGCCTGTTCTGCGGCGGTAGCCGGACGGCCCTCCGCCGTAATCTCTTTCAGGAGCCGTATCGCCTTGATATTGTTGCGGGCCTTTTCCTTCGGGCCGCCCTTGCCGATGGGATCGGATTCCGTGATGCGGTAATCGTGTCCTGTTACTTCAGCATGTCGGAGATGTCGGCTGTCACCAGTTCTCTGGCTATCATTGCCGCCATTCCGCGATGTCCGATTTCTTCCTGGGCGTTCCTGCTTTTCACCCTGGCCGCTATCTCGTCCGCGTATTCCTTCTCCGTTGTCGCCGCGCTCGTCTCCAGTTCGCTGAGAAATGTCTCCAGTTCCCCGTTTTCCTTCAGTTCCTCTATTTCCTTCGGGTCCATCAGGTCGAGAGCCATTTTCCGATAGTTCATTGGCGTCACCTTTCTTTTCTGTTTGCTGTCCCTCATTAAGCAGTGTAGCAGAATGTTTCTGGCCGGTCAATCCGGGTTTTGCCTCCTCGAAGGTTTCTCCCTTCAGTTCCGCGACAAACCGCATCAGATAAGGCTTGATACCGGGGTCAAACTGTTCCAGAAGAAAACGGAGGAACTCCCGGATACCTTCTCCGGACGCCCGAAACTTCTCAAGAGCCGCCTGAAAGTGGGGCTTTGCCTTGGCGTATGTCGTCTCGTCAATCCCGCCCGGGAACGACTTGAGCGAGGCCCCGCCGAACAGTTCGTAGAGACCGGTCACTATCTCGCCCATACCTTCTTTACCCTGAAGGGCCGCTTCTTTCAGGATATCGGCGGCGGTGCGGGTCTGTTCAGGGGTTTCTTTCGCCTGAGTCTGCTTTGCAAAATCGGTAATTTCCCAATGAGCTTTTCCGTTATTGCTTACCTGGATGCGCTCCTTGCCATACTGATCGCGCTGGATATGTTGCACAACTCCAGGCTTTAGTATGTCCTTGTCTCTGACAGGGTATACTTCGTCGCCAATATTGAATGATTCCTCCTGAGTCTGCGCTTTCCGCTGTTCCGCAAACCGAGTACGGTAACGGTTCATCTGTGGCCGGAGCATCTCGACAGTGTTCTGCAACGCCCGCTGATACGCCTCGCCAGCCGTCCGGTGCTGGCCTTCCAGCTTCATCCAGGTCTCGGTTACGGCCTTCTTGTACTGCGTCATGTACTCAATTTCAAAGGTTTGCGGCGTGTTCAAGGCTGCGTTGTGGAGCGCCTGAACGTCATCGAGCGCGGCGTATACGTCTACCATGAAGGTGTTGTAATCCACCTGTTGGCGTCCCGGCTCCTTGTTGTCGGCCGCAAGCGGAACGGCTTCGGTGGTTGCTCCCTCCCGCACGCCACCCCATCGCTGCATGAACTCTTCGGCCGCGCCCCTGTCCAGGAACTGGAACCCTGGAATCGCCCCATGACCGCGGTACGAGGAATAACCGTTGCCGGTTCTTTTGGCGTCGCGGTTCATCCGGTCGTACACGTCCCGTTCCACCCGCTCATTTATCACCACCACGAACAGCTTGTGGCCCTTCTTCGAGTGGACTGTTTCCTTCAACGACATGCGACCAGATGCTGACGTAGATGTCGTCGCCGGGGATATCTCCGTCTTTTGCTGAAACTTGGCCGATTCATCCGGATTACGGATGGCCCAGGCGTCAAATACGGCCTGTTTCGTTTCCGCCTGCTTATCGTAATACTCGGCCGCGCGGTTGTGCTCGGCGATATTCTCCCGTTTCTTGGCCCTACTGGCAGCCGCCCGCTTGCTGCGGGCCGTATCCCTGTCACTCTGAATGCTCCGCACCAAGTATCCGGGGTCAACGGCTGAACCGTCAACCACTGGAGCGGGAATAACAGCCGGAGCCGGATCTGTCTCGGGGAACATATCCCGGAAGGAAGCATGAACAACCACACCGTTGTCCTTGCGGACATTGTACATATGGTTGGTCTCTTCAGTATGCTCGGTGAAGCCGACTCCACCTTGCCGGGTGATATCAAGCAGCGCGGAACGCATGGTGTAGCTTGTGACTTCGGATACCTCTCCGTGCGAGCCGTCTTCCAACTGGACCCGCTGGCCCTTCTTGAAAAATGACTCGACTCCGTTGTCCTTTTCCGGCTTCTCGCCGGCAAACGTATCAGTCGCGGCCGGTTTCTTCGCATTCAGGCCGGCCAGAGCCTTTCGCAGCCGTTCCCGCTCCCGTGGCTCTTTCGCTTCCGCCAGCTTGCGGGAAATATGGTTCCGGCGCAGTTTCTTGAACTTTGCCTCCCTGCGCGTCTTTTCATCGGTCAACGGCGACTGTTCGGACCGGACTTCAGCCGCAACCTCATCAACCAGGTTTGAAAAATCTTCAAGTGAAATATTCTGAAGTTCTTGGTCTATGGATGTGACTGCACCAGGCTGTTTTCTTGCCTGGAGCTTTTTCAGTATATTTGCGTACCTGATTTTCTCCTTTTCAGACTGTGCTTCGGTCAATCTCTTTTTGGCATACCGGATCCCCGCCGCCCTGAGCAGTACTGGCCCAAAATCTCCAAAACCTGCAACATCCAAGGCAGGCGGAACGGCCCCGGCGGGCCGCTCCTCTTGGGTGGCGGGAGTTTTGGCGGGATTTTCCGGGCCAGGCTCAGGTATTGCCTTGCCCTCAAAAACCGTTTCCGGGGCATTCTGGGAAGCCGTTTTTTCGGCGTCTTCCGCGTAGCCGTATTTTTTCTTGAATTCTTCAACCCGCTGTTTGCGGATATCCTTGACGGGTTGCCTTACTTCGGTTTCTTCCTCGGTTTTTCCCTGTTGTGAACCACGTTCAGCCTCCAATCGCGCCAGCGCCTTTTGCAGCCGCTCGCGCTCTTTCGGTTCTCTGGCTTCGGCCAGCTTTTTCCGGATATGCTTCCTTCTGGCCTCCGCAAGTCTGGCTTTTAGCTCTCCGGCCTTCTTCCGGCCCTCTTCTTCCTTGACTTTTACAGCCTCTCCCCGCACTGGGGACACTTCTTCTTCCGGCCCGCGCTCTGCTTGCCGCACTTCGGACAAACCATCCCGCATTCCCCCTTTCGGTTCCAGTTCCTTGCGCCTGCGCGTCGCCTCCGCCAGGGCTTTTCTCTGCCGCTCCAGGGCCTTTGGCTCCCTGGTCTTTTCTATCTTCTTCGTAAAGTGTTCTTCCTGCCTTTTGGCCCACTTCCATTTTCCATACTGCTTGACGAAAGCCGCTATCTCTTGATCCGGAAGGCCTTCCAGGTCCATGCCCGCTGCCTGGGCATAGGCCTGTGCCTTGGCGCGCATTGCGGCGGACAGCGCCGGTTTTTCCGGGGCGCTTTCCGCCGCGGGCTGGCGCTGTTCCGGCGTTTCGTCTAATATGTCGAAGGGGACGGGATTTTCGCGCTCGTACTCAAGGGCCGCCTGCACGAGCCTTTGCTGGACCTCTCCCAGTTTTTTCCCTTCCAGAAACTTCTCTATGGCTTTTCCGACTTCGCCCGGCGTGGTGGGCCAGGAGGAAAGCCACGGATAGATATCTTCCCGGTTGGATAGCCCGCCGTCCGTGCCGTGGTGCTCCCAGGACCGCGCCCTTTCCGCCGCGGACTTGAGCATCGCGCGATCTTGTCCGGTGACGGTGTTTAAGTCAGTGATGAGTGATGTGTGATGAGTGATCGGTGAGGATTGTTGCTCCATGGGGCGCCAGCCCGCCTGAAGCCGGTTGGCCACTTCTTCGGGCTTGACTGTCTCGACTTCGCCCGTATCCGGGTTGACGAGCTCGACGCTGGCGTATTTCGGGCCGGTGTCCGCCGGTTGGGCGGACGGTTTTTGGCCGCGGTTCTGGTATGCCTTGAGGATCCTCTTGTGGTAATCGGCCTCCGGCTCGCCGTGTATTCTCATCAGGTGGTGTTTTCCGGAGGATGCCGCCCATTCTCTGGCTT
>CAZFCG010000006.1:65698-66175 GCA_964517595.1 uncultured Geobacter sp.
CGGCTGCCCGTTTCGCGGCTTCTGGTTTTCCTGCTCGTCTTGTGACAGAACGGTGTCCGTTGCGCCCATATCATGGCCGACGGACGTTCCGCCAGGGGCCGCTTCGTTCTCCCCGCTTCCGGCCGCTTCACTGCCCTGACTTTCCTGTTCTTCCTTCTCCAGGGTTTCGGAGTAGTGGGGCGGTTGTTCGTCCCGGAAGGGGTCCGGCTCCATCTCCGGCTGAGGCGTGACGGGGGGCGCGACTGTTTCCGTTGCCCGGGTGAGCGGGCCTTTTATGCCGCCGGCCGCGCCGAAGGCGACACCGCCGATGGCCCCGGCCGCCGCCGAGTTGAGCACGCGGCTGCGCGCTTCCTCGCCGAACATGTCGAACGACGGGTCCACCACCTTGCGGTTGATGATGGCAAGGGTCTCCTGGGTGGCCTCCTGCGCCGCCTCCTGGGGGATGGTCTTGCTCATTTCCATCCCGATGCGCTGGAT
>CAZFCG010000007.1:0-65216 GCA_964517595.1 uncultured Geobacter sp.
GAACCGCTGAATAAAGGTTTTGCAGACCTCTGCCTTACCACTTGGCTACGCCGCCAGATTATCAATATTTTTCATTTCCGCGATTGCCGGTTTCCGTTGCTGAGCGGAATGTTCTTATACATTTTTTTCATATCCCTGTCAACGACGAAAATCGTATGGAATTACAAACCGTCAGGGGGAAAGCAGCGAAAACAGAAGTATTGACTCTACTGTCGCCAATCGAAAGGTACGCCCGCGACACCCGCTTCCGCGTCAAGGCTTGCAAGCTGTTCCGTCAAGGTCTTGATCCTGTCTTCGTCTTTCTGAATTTCCGCCAGTTTGGCCTGATAGGCTATGCGGTTGCGTGTATAGGTGTAGATCCGCAGTTTTCGCCGCAGTTCATCCAGTTCCTGCTTTTTGCCCGGAAGGTTGTCCTGGATACTCTTGATTTCACCACGCAGAGCGGAATACCTGGCTTTCCACCAGGCCTGATCGTGCCCGCCGTATAGTACCTTGGACGGAGAGGTGGAAGGCGCAGCTTCCGCGCCGGCTTGCCCGGGCGTGCCTTCGGAGGGCCGGGGTTGGACGCTCTTTTCCTTGTCCGTGGAGCGGGTAATCTTGGCCTTTTTCCGGTATTTTTTCGGAATATTGTCTGGATCGTCGGTAAAATTGACGACACCCTTTTCATCTATCCACTGGTACGTGTCCGCGTCAGCCGCGGCGGAAACAACAAAAAGTGCCAGCATGGCGAGATACAGGATTCTCATGTTTCTCATTTCAGGAAACCTCCCGGCATCAGGAATTTATTTTTTCATTATTCTGCCGTAATCAGGGATGATACGCAACATGGTATTTGTATTTTCTCCGGTTCAGTTTCCCAAGGCGCCGGTGATCCGTTCCAGTTCAACAAAAGCAAGCCGGTAAGCCAGGATTGCCTGGAGCTCATCCATCTCCGCTCTCCTGAGCCCGGCGACGGCTTCAGCGTATTTTACCTCCGTAACGGTTCCGGCCCTGACCATGTCCGCGTTCAGGCGCAGATTCTCCCGTTGCAGCTTCAGGGCTTCCGAGGACACTTCCAGCATCATCCTGGTGCGTTCCATCTTCCGGTACGCCTTGGTGGTCTCAACAGTGACTCTCTGCTCGATCCTTTTCAGGTTTTCCCGGGCCTGGCTCAACATGGACCTCCGCTCTCCCAGGACGCCGCGCCTCTCCCCCCAGTCGAAGATGTTCCAGGTCATCCGGGCGCCAAAGGTCCCGATGTTGCCGGCCACGAAGGGAGCGCCATTCTGGTAGGTGTAGCGGATGAAGAGTCCTATATCCGGTATGTATTCGTTACGGGCCGCGCTTACGGCATGTCCGGCCTTGGCCTCCGTCTCCCTGGCCCCTCTCAGCTCGGGGTTGCGGGAGATCGCATCCCGCAGATATTCCGGCAGGGGCTGTACCGCCGGCAGCGCCTCCGTTACCTCAGCGGGAACCAGTTCCGTATCCAGGGGAAGCCCGAGAAGGTCGTTAAGTTCCGAGTTAAGGTCCGCTTTCTGGATTTCCGCGGCCAGCAGGGCCTGCCTTCCCTGCAGAAGCCTTACCCGCCTCCCGGTCACCGCCATTTCCAGCGCGCTCCCCGCCCGCACCGCATCCTCACTCTCCCGGAGGGCCTCCCTGGCGGCCGACACCGCGGCCCGAGCCGCCTCTTCCTGCTTCCGCGCGACCAGCAGCCCGAAGTACAGCTGATGGACGCCGAAAATGATCTCGTTTTCGGTCTTGCGGGCTTCCGCTTCGGCGATGGAGCGGTCGGTCCTGGCTATTTGATGGGCATCGTGGATCTTGAACAACTGGGTAAGGGGCTGGCTCAGGGTTGTGTTGCTGAGAAGAAGCGAATTGGAACCCTGATTGATGGAGGTGTCCTGGGTGGGAAAGGGCCCCAGGCCCGGCACCACTCCCAGGCTCCCCGCGGGAATGGTCACCAGTTCTTTGTCGGAGATACCAACAAAAGAGGTTTCATTGGAGAGGCGCGGGAAATACCTGGACCTGGCCGATACCATGCGCTGAGTGCTTTCCTCAATCTTTTCCCTGGAGATCTTCAGCGCGCTGTTGCGGCTCCTGGCCAGTTCAATGGCATGGGGAAGGGTAATATTCATCTGCCCCCCCCATGCCTGACCCGCGGCCGCCATGATGCAGACGGCAGCCATGGCGGCCGCGGCGCCGGATCTTCCGGTCCGGGACTTGACAATGACATACAGCACCGGCACCACCAGGAGGGTAAAGAACATGGAACAGATGAGGCCAACGGCGATAACGCTGGCCAGGGGACTCCAGAGGCTGGACCCGGAAAGGATCATGGGAGTCACCCCCACCGCCGCGGCCATGGATGTCAGGAATATCGGGCGCAGTCGCCGCTGTCCGGCCTCGGTGGCCGCCTGCTCCAGTGTCTGGCCTTCGGCGATCTTCTCTTTGATATAGTCGACAAGGATGATTGCGTTGCGCACCACAATCCCCGACAGGCTGATCATGCCGATAAAGGCGGTGAAACCGAAGGGGTTATTTGTAATCACCAGGCCGAGCGCGGCGCCGGGCAGCGCCAGCGGTATGGACGACATCACCACAAGGGGGTCGGATATGGTACGGAACTGGATGAGCATTACGAGGAAGATGGCCAGGAGGCTGATGGCCAGGGCCAGCGTCATCTGCGGGAAGGTTTCGTCCCGATTCATCTTTTCTCCTCCGTATTCGATGCGGTATCCCGCTGGGAGCTGGATTTTTTCTATCCGCGGCCTGGCCGCCTTGAGCAGGTCGGAACCAAACCATCCCTGCTTCACGAAGCCGCGGACGGTAAGGGTGCGCATGCCGTTCCGCCGCACGATGCGGCTGCTCTGCCATTGGGGTTCCAGGGTGGCAATGGAGCGAAGCGGTACGCTGGCCTGGGTGAGCTGGGAGGTCATGTAGGCGTCCCTCACATCTGAAAAGGAGGATCGTGAACCCTCGTCAAGGCGGAGCATGATGGTCACCGGGCGATCACCCTCCCAGAAGGTGCTCACCGGCGCCCCGTCGAATCCGCCTTTCAGCAGCCTGGATACGGAAGAATTGGTAATTCCGAGACGGTTTGCCAGTTCGTTGTTGATATTGACGTCCAGCATGCATGAATCATTGAAATAATCATGGTGAACATACATGGAATAGGGCACGGACTGGAGGATCTGCTCGATGCGCGCGCCGATGCGCTTCAGTTCCCCGATGTCGTCGCCTGAGATGCGCACCTCCACCGGCGCCTCCATCTGCTGCCCCTGCTGGAGCTCCTTGACTATGACCAGCGCCTCCGGGAACAGTCCGGGCAATTCGGAACGGAGGTCCCGGACAAGCCTTGAGGTCGCCTCCACGGATTTCGTGTTGACGATGAACTGTCCGTAAGCGGGATCAGGCTGCTGGGGGTTGACGTTGTAGTAAAAGCGGGGCGCGCTCTGGCCCACGAAGGTGGCGTAGTGGACGACGTCCCCTTTGCCGGAAAGTCTCTTCTCGATTCCCCGCATGACGGCGTCGGTGCTCTCGATCCGGGCCCCCTGTCCCATCCAGACATCTATGACGAACTGGTTGCGTTCAGCGGAGGGGAAAAACTGTTCCCGGACGGTGGTTAACAGGAGGGCGCCCGCCACAAAGGCAACCACGCCAAGCATCACCGCGACCCTTTTTTTGGCCATGAACCATACAATCAGGACCTTGTAGAGGGCCTGGAGACGGTCCAGGACGCTGAATTTCCTTGTTGCCTCCGCCTCTTCCCCCTCCTCGTGATCGTGCAGACCCTTACGGATGAAAAAGCGGCACAATATTGGCGTAAGAAGAACCGCCACCACAAAGGAAACTGTCAACGCAATAGCCACGGTGAGGGGAAGCGCCATGACGAACTCGCCCACAGACCCGGAAATGATCAGGAGCGGCAGGAACGAGCAGACAATGGTCATGGTCGCGGTGAACACCGGCACCACGACATCGGTGGCCGAACGCCAGGCCGCCTCCATCCTGGGAACCTTCCTGTCCAGAAGCTCCACATAGTTGTCCGCGATGACAATGGCGTCGTCAACGACAATCCCGAGCACCACGATCAGGGCGGCGATGGACACCTGATGGAGGGCGATTCCCAGGGCATTCATTACGCCCAGAGTCGCGCAGAGTGTGACCGGGATGGCCAGGGCCGCCACCACCGCGACCCGGATAGGCAGCAGGAGCACCGTAACCAGGATCACCGCGCCGATTGCCAGCATGAACTCATGGCTGAGGGTGGACATGCGGTCCTTCACTACCTTTGGTTGATTCGCCACCAGATCCATCTGGATGTCGGGCGGGAGAATATTCTTGAGCCGGGAGAAGACCTGGTCGATCTGTTCTCCAAGCTGCACGATGTTTCTCCCCTTCTGCATTTCAACCGACAGGAGTACGCTCGGCTCTCCATCATGACGCACCAGGAAAGTCGGGTCCTGGTAGCGGCGTTCAACATCCGCGAAGTCGCGGATATAAACAGGCTGTCCGGTACGGGACACGTCCACGAGCACATCGCGTATCTGGTCCTCGGTGGTGAAAAAACCGGTAGTCCTCATGGGAATCTTCGCGCTGTTGGCATCGAACCCGCCGGAGCCCTCTATGACGTTTCGCTGCCTCAGGGCCTGGACCACCCGCAGGGGCTCTCCGAAATACTGCGAAATCCGCGCAAGACTGCTGGTTATCCAGATCTCCTCGCTCTGGCCGCCATAGGTGGCCAGCTTGCCGACGTCGCGGATGGTGCGGAGCTCATCCTGTATCCGGTCTGTGTAATCTCTCAGCTCCCGGTAGCCGTAACGCTTGCCGTGCACCGCGACAAGCATGGCGACTGTATCGCCGAAGTCTGAGTTCACGATGGGGCCACGCACCCCCTCGGGAAGTTCGGTGGCCCTGGTCTCGTTCATTTCATCACGCAGCTTGGCCCAGAAGACATCGGTGTTCTTCACGTACTCTTCCAGTTCCACATTGACCACCACCACGCCGGGCCGGCTGGTGGAAAAGGTCTTTCCTTTCCTGACCTCCGGGAACTTGAAGATGTGTTTCTCAATGGTCTTGGTTACCTGTTTCTCCACCTGTTCCGAGGTGGCGCCCGGATACAGGGCGATCACCAGTCCGGTGCGAATCGTGATTGTCGGATCCTCGGTGCGAGGCATGTTCAGGAAGGCGCGAAACCCCACGAAGACCAGCAGGGCCGTGAGAATCAGCGTTACCGTTGGATAGCGCAGGGAGACCTTTATGGGGTTCATTGCAGCGTCCCCTTCCCCGACGCTTCGCCCTTGTCCGCCGTGCCTTCTGCCCGCGCCGGGATAACGGCAACACCGTCCCGCAGCCTCTCCTGACCCGCCAGTACGACGCTGTCCTCCGCTGTGAGTCCCTTTCTGATCTCCATCTCCCTTCCGTAAACAGCGCCCGTTTCAACCCGTTTCGCATAGACCCTCTTTCGATCGGAAAAGTAGACATAGACAATGGACGCGCCCTGGGGGTCACGCGTCACCGATTCGATGGGAAGGGTGAGCAGCTTGACAATCCTGTCTCCGCGAATGCGGGCCTGGGCGACCATGCCGATGCGCAGGGTGTGTTTCGGATTAGGCACGGTGATGCGAGTCATGAAGGTGCGGGTCTGGGGATCGGCTGAAACATTGATGATCCTCACCCTCCCCTCGAAGGTCTCCCCGGGCAGGGCCGGCAGGGTTACCGTTGCCCTCTGCCCGGCCCGGACGAGATGGATGTCGGTTTCCGGCACACCCACGTTTATCTCCACGGTATCAAGGCGCACGATCTCGAAGGCGGGCTGCCCGGGGTTCGCCATCTGGCCGGGCTCAACGGAACGTTTCGCTACGAAACCGCTTACCGGGGAGATAAGGGTGGCATCCGCCAGACGCTTCCTGGCCAGCTTTTCGGCGGAAAGCGCCTGTTCCATCTGCCTGGCGGCCGAGTCGCTTGCCGCCTTGAATTTCTGGTAATCGTTGGGGGCCAGACTCTTCGAGTCATACAGCATCTTCATGCGCCCATGCTCGTCATCCGCCCGCGCGCGGGCGACACGGGCCGCTCCGGTCTGGGCGGACGCCGCCTCCAGGGCCAGCCGGTAATCGGTCGGGTCGATGGAAGCCAGAAACGCTCCCCTGGCCACATAATCCCCCTCCCGAGGCCCGACGGCTGTCACCCTGCCGGAAACCAGAAAGGAGACATTGGAAGGGGCGTCAGGAGACACGACGGTTCCACTCACAGACACAGCCTCATGGTCTTCATTCAAGCGCGGCTTGCCAATCTTTACCGGGATAGGCGAATCGGCCGCCTGTTCATTTTCCTTGCCCATGGAACAGCCTGAAAGCATCATCACCACAATCGCAGCCCAACAGATCACCATTTTCCTCATACATCACCCCTTTTGCTGTTTCCCATGAAATTTGCGGGTTTCACTCCATAACCCGTCTGGAAAAAGAATCCATGTCCCGGTTGCCGTAAATGAACCCGCTAACGGACCATCCGGCGGTTCAGGCCGCTGAGAAGAATGTCAAGGCCCGTCTCTATAAGCCGCTCACGATCAACCCACGGAAAATCAGGCCGGCCGATGAGAAGTGATACGATTCCATGGCAATGGGCCCAGACCGCCTGGGCAACGGTCTCCGTATCAAGATCTCCACCAGTACCCCCCAGAACATCGTCAATTTCACGGCGGATCAACTCGCGGAGCCTGAAGGCCGGGCTTCCCTCTTCCAGGATGCTTGCCATGCTGACATACTGGGAGAGGTCCGCCATGTAGACGATCTGGTAGCGACCGGGCTCGGAAAGTCCGAAATCGATATAGGCGTGCAACACCGCGCGCAGGCGCGGGACCGGCGCCGGTTCGTCGCGGCCGGCCGCCTGGATGACCGCAAGCTGGCGTTCCAGGGCCTCCTCGCACAGATGATGGAGAATCTCCTCCTTGTTCCTGAAGTAGCTGTAGATGGTCGTCGGCGAATACTCGATGCGCTCGGCGATCCCGCGCATGGAGAGCTTCGCGTATCCCTCGGCCAGAAGAATATCCCTCGCGGCATCGAGAATTTCCTGCCTGAGGGACTCTTTCCGGCGTTCCTTACGTTCCGCAATACCCATTATTTCACCTGCCACGCACAATATTTATTACAGCGTTTTTTTACTTAACAGCGTTATGCGATTTTGTCAAGGAGACTATTCTCCGAGGAGATTCGCCCCCTAACCTTTTCCAGTCGCCCGTTCAGGAAAACCTTCATGGGCCTGTTTGATATCTGGCAAAACAAAGGGATTTATGTATAGTACAAATGACACGTTATCTGATGCGTTTCTTTTACCTTGTATTCAGGAGGAACTATGGTCAGTGAAGAAATCAGGATCAGGCGCATGGACGGGAAAGACCTCCACCTGGCGATCCAGTGGGCGGCTGACGAAGGCTGGAACCCCGGGCTGCGCGACGCGGAGGCTTTTTACACTGCCGACCCGCATGGTTTTTTCATTGCGGAGATCAACAACGAACCGGTGGGTTGCATATCGGCGGTTGCCTATGACGACAGATTCGGTTTCATGGGTTTCTATATTGTAAGGAAGGACCTGCGTCACTCCGGCATCGGCATGAAGCTCTGGAACGCATCCATGGACTACATGGGAAACAGGACCATCGGGGGAGACGGGGTCGTGGCCATGCTGGACAAGTATGCCCGCTTCGATTTCAGGATCGCCCACTACAACGCCCGTTACGAAGGGATGGGCAAAGCGATTCGACCATCCGCTGCCATGGACATATCCAATGTTCCGTTTTCGGAATTGGATCAGTATGACCGCCGTTTCTTCCCCGCTCCCAGGTCGGCGTTCCTGAAAAGCTGGATCAGCCGTCCGGGAAGCCACGGACGGGTAATAGTGGACGGCGGCCGCATAACTGGCTACGGTGTGGTACGACCCTGTTTCCGGGGGTTCAAAATCGCCCCGCTGTTCGCTGATAGTCAGGAGATTGCCGAAGAACTGTTTTCCTCCCTTTCCGGACAGGCGGAAGGCCAGACGGTATTTCTTGACATCCCGGTCTGTAACGAGGCAGCCGTTCAGCTTGTGACAAGGCATAGCATGGAAAAGGTTTTCGAAACCGCCAGGATCTATCGAGGAGCTCCGCCGGAACTTCCCCTGGACAAGACATACGGCATCACCAGTTTCGAGCTCGGGTGAGGAAAAACGGAGATCCGAACAAGGAGGGCATATGAACGAATTCTTGCGAGAGGCATTGGAAGAGGCAAAAAAAGGACGGGCCGAAGGCGGAATTCCCATTGGAGCGGTACTGGTCCACAACGGTGAAATCATCGGCCGGGGCCATAACCGCCGGATTCAGAAGGGAAGCGCCATCCTGCATGGCGAGATGGACACCCTGGAAAACGCGGGACGGCTGGATGCGCGAACCTATCGGGAATGCACCCTCTACACAACCCTTTCCCCCTGCCCCATGTGCAGCGGCGCAATCATACTGTACGGGATCCCCAGAGTGGTCATTGGTGAAAACAGAACCTTCATGGGAGAAGAAGAGTGGCTCCGTTCGCGGGGAGTACGGGTGGAGGCGCTCCAGGATCCGGAATGCATCCAGCTGATGGAAGAATTCATCAGGGAAAAGCCGGAAATCTGGAACGAGGACATCGGGGTATGAGTGTGCGGGAAGTGGAAATCGCGGTTCCGGGAGGAAAGGTCAGGGCATGGCTGCACGGCCACCACCGTACCGAAGTCCCTCTCCTGGTCCTGCACGGCGGCCCCGGCGCTCCCCACGATTATCTGGAACCGCTGGCAACCCTGACCGGACAGCGGCCTGTTATCTTCTATGACCAGCTCGGCTGCGGGGCTTCGGAACGGCCCGGAGACCGGTCTTTATGGACATTGGAACGATCGGTGGAAGAACTGGCCGCTGTTCGTTCCGCCCTTGGACTGGAAAGGCTGCATCTGCTGGGCCAATCGTGGGGCGCGTTTCTGGCGGCCGCCTACCTGCTGCGCCGCCGGCCCGAGGGGGTGGCCAGCCTCATCCTTTCCGGCCCGCTCCTCAGCGCACCGCGCTGGGTGGCCGATCAGCGCCGCCTTCTGGCGGTCATGCCCGAGGAAATCCGGGCCGCGGTTTCCGAGGCCGAGCACAGCGGAAACTTCGAATCACCCGTATACCAGTCGGCCATGCTGGCCTATTACAAGCGCCATCTCTGCCGTCTTGATCCATGGCCCGACTGCCTGAAACGCACCTTCGACGGGATGGGGACCGAAGTCTACTTTACCATGTGGGGACCGAGCGAATTCACGGTCACCGGCAATCTGCGCCAGGTGGATATGACCCCGCATCTGAAAGAGATCAGTGTGCCTACACTGATTACAGCGGGAAGGTTTGATGAATCGACACCGGAAACGGCGTCATATTTCCGGAGCGAAATGCATGACGCGCGCCTCGTTATCTTCGAGAATGCGTCCCACTCGCATCACCTGGAATGCCCGTCAGGTTATCTTGCGACCATCCGCGAATTTCTGACAGGCGTCTGAAAATGAACAATGTCTTCAAGAATATCACGGTTTCCATCGGCCCCAGGACAGACTCCTTGGCTATCATCTTTCACAGGAATTTATGGAGTAAAAAAAGGCCACCGGTGGGTTCGGAAGGTTGTGGAAAATCTCCGGTTTCCCCTTGACAAAACTTATCATGGATGTCCCTGATTTATTACTGAAAAATGTTGCCAATGTGAACACGCATGGTTTATCGTAAACCGGTGATCTGGCAAACCGCAAAGCATGCAGGCGTGGCTGGTCCCATAATAGCGACTGCTCCTGCTTCCCGAGAAACAAATTAACCCATGAATATCCTTCTCCTGCGCCCCCATCCGGGCAGTGAACAGTTCGGGCTCGGCCCCTTTTTCCGGGTCGAGCCCCTGGGCCTTGAATATGTGGCGGCCGCCCTGCTCCCTCTTGGCCATTCCGTAACCATCGCGGACCTCCGCTTCCGGCCGGGCGCGGCAACGTGGGTCAGGCGCGCCCGGCCCCGTGTCGTGGGCATATCCTGCCTTCATGCGCTGGAATACGACCGAGTGGTGGAGACGGCCCGTGAGGTCCGCCGGGCCTCGCCGGACGCCTTCATCCTGGTGGGGGGGCATGCGGCGATGGCCTTCAACGGCCCCCTGGAGGATGATTCCGTGGACGCCATTATCATGGACGACGGCGAAGAGACCATGCCCGCCCTGGTACAGGCGCTGGACAAGGGCATTCCCCTGGAAGAGGTCCCGGGCCTGCGCCTGAAGACCGCCGACGGATGGATGTCGACCCCGCCCCTCCCCGCCCGCGTCGGCCTCGACCTCGTCCCCCTGCCCGCCCGTGACCTGGTGTCACGTCACCGCTCCGGGTACCACTGCCTGCTGTTCAAGCCGGTGTGGCTCATAGAGACCGCCCGCGGCTGCCCGTTCCGCTGCGCCTTCTGTTCCGTCTGGCAGCTCTATGACCGCTCCTACCGGGAACGGAGCATTGCGGCCGTTGTGGAAGACTTCGCGACATCGGGTGACGCCATATTCGTGGCCGACGACCTGTTCTGGAACAACCCTCCCCGCAGCCTGGAACTGGCGCGGGCCCTGAAGAAACGGGGCGTGTTCAAGCGCTGGATCCTGGTGCAGAGCCGCACCGATCTCATCTCCCGAAGCGCGGAACTGCTGGAAGAATGGCGCCCCATCGCCAGGGATTTCGATATCTTCCTGGGATTCGAGTTCGCCACCGACCGGGGGCTGTCGGGTATTACCAAGGATGCCGGCGTAAAGGAGAGCCTGGCCGCCGCCGAGGTCGCCCGTTCCCACCGTTACGGCATAAACGGCAATTTCCTCATCGACCCGGACTGGGATGAGGACGATTTCCGCCACCTGTGGGATTTCGTGTCCGCTCACGGGCTCCAGCGTTCCGGGTTCACCCTTCTCACCCCGCTGCCCGGAACCGAGCTGTACGAAAAGGACAAGGCTCGCCTGGAAGGACTGCCGTGGGCCGATTTCGACATGCACCACCTCCTGCGGGAACCGAAACTGGGAGCGGAGCGCTTCTGCGAACTGTACGCGGAGACGTGGCGCCGCTCTATCCTCAATACATCGGGGGAGAAGAAGCTGATCGACTGGCTGCGCCAGGTCCGTCCCCTCCAGATACCTTACATGATAAGGGTCTTGCGCCGCACCCAGGCCATGATGAAACCGGAGACCTATCTCCGTGACTATCACGCCACGCGCAGGCGCCTGGCGGCGGGTGCGGCCGGCAACAAAACGGCCGGCTGCCCCAGCCACGGACGGCCCGCATGAACTCAAACGCCTCTTCTCCGCGACTCCTTCTCGTCTATCCCGCCACCCATACCCTGGGCTGGGCGCGAAACTATCAGCTCCCTTCCCTTGCCCTGAAACAGGTCGCAGCGGCCACACCCCTGTCATGGGAGGTTACCCTGGCCGATGAGGTGCACGACACCGTCCCCTTTGACGAAAAATTCACCCTGGTGGGTATCACCGCCATGACCCACCAGGCGGCAAGGGCCTACGAGATTGCCGGCGAGTTCCGCGCCCGCGGCGTCCCCGTGGTTCTGGGCGGCATCCATCCCACGGTCCTTCCCGATGAGGCGGAGCTGCATGCGGACGCAGTGGTCATCGGTGAGGCGGAGCCGGTCTGGGAGACGCTGCTGGACGATCTGCTGGCCGGGCGGCTTCAGCGCCGCTACCAGGCGCCCATACCCACCGGGGACCTCCTCTCGGTTCCATGGAAGCGCCGGGAGATATTCAACGGCAGGCGCTATCTCACGACCCAGACTCTCCAGGCGAGCCGGGGCTGCCCCTACTCGTGCCCCTTCTGCATCGTCACCAATTATTTCGGCAAGTCCTTCCGCTACCGGGACCCCGATGACGTGCTGGCGGAACTGGCCACATTCGACCGGAAGCTTACGGTCTTCCTGGATGACAATCTGCTGGGAGATCCGGTCAGGGCAAAGCCGATCCTGGCGGGCATGAAGGGGATGGGACTGAAGTGGGGCGGGCAGGCGAACCTCCGTTTCGCGGAGGACCCGGAACTGGTGCGCATGGTGGCCGAATCGGGCTGCATCGGCATCTTCGTGGGCATCGAATCCGTGACCGGCGCCCACGCCAATCACCCCAAGACCGGGCGCCGCTATTCCCAGGAGGAGCTGATAAAAAGAATCCGCGACGCCGGGATCGTGGTGGAGGCGTCCATCATCTTCGGCTTCGACGACCACGACGAGGGCATCTTCGAGACAACGGCCCGCTTCCTGGAACGTTGCGCGCCGAGCCTCACCACCTACCATCTCCTCACGCCCTACCCCGGCACGGCCCTCTTCAACCGCTTCGACGAGGAAGGGCGTCTGCTGCACAAGGACTGGTCCCGCTACAACCATGCGGAAGTGGTATACCGGCCCCGCCTCATGTCGCCGGAGCGCCTCTACCGGGGATGGGTCGAGACGCGACGCGCCGACTACACATGGCCCGCCATCTTTTCACGCGTGGCCGGAAACTGCCACGGCATCCTCACCAACCTGGCCTACAACTTCCTGCGCAAGGGACCCAACTCCAGCCTCACCCCTTGACCTGCCGCGCAGGCATCCTATCTGTGGTGATGGCCGCCTCCCCCTGGATGATGGCCGCCGCCATGGTAATGTCTCCCTCCTCCGTGATAACGGCCACCTCCGTAATAACGGCCTCCTCCGTGATGGTAGGAATAGCGCCCGCCGTAATACCCGGGAGAGGAGAAATAGAGGCTCAGGCCAGGCGCTCCATACCAGTACGGGTACGATGACCTGTAATAGGGGTAGCCATAGGAGTAGCCGGGAACCGACGGGTACACGGTATCCGGATAACCGTAGTAGCTGTAATAATCATACGGATACAGCACGCAGCCTGTCAGCAGCAACAGAACGGAACAGAAAAGAAGCCTTTTCATGGTCCACCTCCCCGGTGGTCTTTCATCGACCTCCTTTCTGAAGTATAGCCCCGAACGGAAAATTTCCCAACAGCAGAAACAGTCCTCAGGCTATCTGACGATAATCAGGAACGCGGCTTTCCGTATCGGCTCTACGCCCTTCTCCCAAGGCCTGGCATAGCGGAAAAACACCACCGTCTCCCCCTTGCCGACAGCGCGGAACCTGAAGACATCGGCCCCGCCGGCGCCCGCAAGCCTTGTCCGTGGCCGGCGGAAGTCACGCCCCTTCATCTTCACGATTCCTCCGTCAACATTACCGTCGACGTTCCAGCCATAGCCGGTGGTCGGGTTGGAGTCAAGGACAATGGAGAATTCGCCGCCGGGCTTTGTCGTGATTGGCATTGCGGGATTGCTGTATCCTTTACCGGTGGTGTCGCTAACCATCATCAGCCTCTTTCCCAGGAATCTCCCCTCCGCCGAGAATTCAAAGGCAACCATCGCGGAGCCGATCACCTCACAGGCATGGCAACCGTTGCGCAGAAGGTAGCCCGCATAAAAACGCTGTCCACCCCCCGGCAGCGATTCCATAACGGGAAACCCGCGGGTGTAGCGGTCACCCGGCCACAGGCTTATCCCGGGAAACCTCTTTGCCAGACCGCCATAAACCGGGTCCTTTTCCAGGAGCCCTTCCAGGGGAGAACCGGCGTTGTCCAGGTCAATAAGCCCCGGTTCACCGTTCACCAGCAGGACCCCCTGATTCTCGTTGGCCCGGAAGGGATAGGTCACATAGGCGACATCCACCCTGCCCGTATCCCGAAAGGCATGCATCCATGCCTCGCTCTCCACCCGGCGGGCAAAAGCAACCGCCTCGGCAGAAGCGCCGGACTCCCTCATCACCTCCCTGAAACAATCGCCCAACTCGGGCCCCGACAGATTGCCGCAGCTTCCATGGACCGCGCCGAGGAATGAATCCCCGCCATTCCACACCGCCTCCTGCCCGACAGCGCCTTCGGATCGGCCCGGATTGGCGGCATCGGCCGCATACCCCCGTCCGGCCAGAACCCCGGAAAACAACACCCAGATTATCAGAATCCTCATGGCTCCTCCCCTGTTGCGAAAAATGTGCGTCACGGTTCGCAAACCGCGCCGCCGACATGAGCCGGCAAGAAAACAGATACCATCTTTCACAGGCCCTTCAAGGGTTATTCGCGTTGCCCCCCATGCAAGGGCTTTTTGAAATCCGGCTAGAAGACCTTTTTCCACGGGCACACATTCACCGGCAATCCCATTGCCTGCGCCGCGGCCCAGGGGGAATCAAGACATGCCGTTTGGGGAGGAATCTGCATGAAGTTCGTCTACTGAAAAGTCGTGTGCCTTCAAAGGTCTTTCCCAAAGCCCGAGACGTCTTATTCAGCAAGGACGTTCCTGATTTTCCATAGAAAATCGTGGGGAGAGAAAGGTTTGGACATCAGGTGGCATGTTTCCGGAACCCCCTTCTGCTCGACAATGTCGGCTGTGTATCCGCTGATGAATATGGTCTTGATGTCCGGCCTGAATTCTCTGATATCGTCATATATTTCCTTGCCGTTTTTCTTCGGCATGATCACATCCAGCAGCAACAGATCCACTCCGCCGGCATTTTCCGCAAACATCTCCACAGCCTGCTCACCATCGCCGGTGGCGAGAACCCGGTAGCCGTTGTTTTCCAGGAGCGTGCGGGTCATCTCGCGCACCTCTGATTCATCCTCCACCAGGAGAACCGTTTCAGTTCCGCGGGGTGGCAGGACATGGGCTGATATAGCGTGTTCCGCGCCGGCGTCCTGATCTTCAAGGGGCAGATAGATGCGGAATGTGGACCCTTCTCCGGGCTCGCTGTAAACGCTCAGAAAGCCGCCGTGCTTACGGATTATCCCATAGGCTGTGGACAATCCCAGACCCGTGCCCCTCCCCACCTCCTTCGTGGTGAAGAACGGTTCGAAGACCTTCATTCTCGTTTCTTCGTCCATGCCGCATCCGGTATCGGAAACCGAGACTAGGGCGTATTCTCCCGGTGTGCCGTACCCGTATACGCTCACGAAATCTTCATCAATGTAAACGCTTTCCGTCTTGATGGTCAGCAAACCGCCGCCCGGCATGGCATCCCTGGCGTTGGTAGCCAGATTCATGAACACCTGTTCCAGGTGCCCGGAAACGGCCATGAGCGGCAGCTTTCCTTCCTGAAGATTCAGACGAAGTTCCACATCCTCCCCGATGAGACGTTCCAGGAGCTTGCCGAGTTTCTGAATGTTTTCATTCAGATCCAAAGGTTTCGGGTTCATGGGCTGTTTACGGCTGAAGGCGAGCAGATCCCTGGTGAGAAATGAAGCCTTTTCCGCCAGCATCGTTACCTGACGCGAAAAATGGATGGCGCCATCGTCATTCAAGCGGTCATGCAGCAGATGCTGAAATCCGATGATGGCGGTGAGAATGTTATTGAAATCGTGGGCGATTCCCCCGGCAAGCTGACCGACCACCTCCATCTTCTGCGCCTGGAGATACTGGCGTTCCAGCTTTTTCCGCTCAGTAATATCCATTGCCGTTCCGATGAAGCGCGCGGCTTTCCCGGTGGCGCCTTCCATGGTCACCCCCCGTGCGTGAAGCACCCGCACAGCTCCATCGGGTCTTATGATTCGGTATTCGGCATCGTAAGGCATCCTTTTTTCAAGGGTCTCGGCAATCTTCTCCCGCACTGTATCCCTGTCATCCGGGTGGATATATTCGAAAAGGGAATCATTCGCCCGTCCCCCTTTGCGGGGAGGTACTCCCAGTATGCGGAAAAACTCATCGGAACGGAGTTCCTCGTCTCTTTCCAGGTCATATTTCCAGCTACCCAGTTGGGCGATCTTCTGCGCCTCGGCAAGGTTCTTCTCGCTGGCCACCAGTTCCAGCTCTATTCTTTTTTGCTCCGCGGCGGTCCGCAGAGACACGATCCCGTATGCCAGGTCGCCTGCCAACTGGCTCATGAGATTGATTTCCTCATCATTGAATGCGTCTGCTTCAAAGGCGCAAACGGTGAGCGCGCCCAAAACATTTCCCGAATGGACAAGCGGCGCCGACAGTGAGGATCTATAGCCTGTCCTGACGGCCAGATCCCGCCATGACGCATAGCGCGGATCATTCATTACATCACTGACCAGGGAAGGACGCCCTGTCCGCACCGCCGTACCCGTAGGACCTTTCCCCCTGTCGCCGTCGATCTCCGTAAGATACGGCATCTGATTGGGCCCGGCGTCCAATCCAGAAGAGGCAACGATGGTGACCCGCCCCTTATAGTCATTGTGGGCGAACGCCACCCACGCGCAACGGTATCCTCCTTCTTCCACAAGGATTCCGCATATATTCTCCAGAAGTTCCGTTTCATTCTCCTCGCGGATCAACACTTCATTACACTTAAGGAGCATCCTCAGTGTGCGGTTCATCTCCTGGAGAGACTCTTCCGCGCGTTTGCGCGCGCTGATGTCGCGGACTACGGCAATCTTTCTTTCCCTTCCGTTTATTGCCGCATTCTGCAGTGTAATTTCCGTCCATAGGGGAGTTCCGTCCTTGCGGTCGAACATCTGTTCGAAGCGTTGGTGCGTATTGCCGGAGTGTCTCAGGAACCATTCCCTGATGTTAATGGATAAGTCGTCGGCGTTTCCGGTACTTTCCACCGACCTTTCGGTGAGGGGATGTACGTCGCCGGCATGTCCGAACAATTCGCGGGCCTTTCGGTTCATGTCCAGGACTTCACCGTTTTTGTCGCCATAGATGATTACCGCGTCGTTAACCGTTTCCAGCAGGGAACGGCAGCGGGTGCACTGCTTTCTGGCGAAGGTTATGACCAGCAGAAAGAGCAGGACCGAGGTTGTTATAACAAAGAAGACGCCCTTGAAAGTGGAGAAAAGGATGATCTCGTCCGAGGTTGTCAGGATGAACCTTAGGAGTCTATCAGTGTAGTATATCCATAGGGAGGAGGTGAAAAAGTATACAGCGGCTATTTTCCCGGCCAGTTTCCAGTTAATGTCCTTCATTTTCATGTTTTTCCGTTTTCAAGTTGGAATCACTCGGGCATGGGGAATCGAATTTGCGAATGAGTCAGGGTTCGCGCCGATTTGATTGCACGGTCTCAAATTCATGCCGCGACTTTGAAGTGGCTCACCATAACTTGCAGCTCTCTGGCCATTTCCGCCAACCTTCCGGCCGCCTCCGCCGATTCATGGGCGCCCTTTGCCGTCTCGTGGACCACATCGGTTATCTGTTGGATATTGCCGCTGATTTCTCCCGTTGTCGCGGTCTGCTGTTCCGCCGCCGTGGCAATCTGGCTGACCTGCATGGTCACCGAATTGACCTGATCAAGTATATCCTTGAGCGCATCCCCCGATTTCGTGGCCTCAACCGTGCCTCGTTCCGCCTCCCTTACTTCTTCGTGCATCAGGGTCACGGCGTTTTGCGTCTCCAGCTGAATGAACCTGATAGTCTTGCTGATCTCCTTGGTGGCCTTCGTTGTCCGTTCGGCAAGAGCGCGCACCTCGTCCGCGACAACCGCGAACCCCCTCCCCTGTTCTCCGGCCCTGGCGGCCTCAATGGCTGCATTCAACGCCAGGAGGTTGGTCTGATCCGCAATATCTTCGATAGTTTCTACGATTGCGCCTATCTCTTCCGACCTGTTGCCCAGCATTTCGATGTTGCGCGCGGTTTCCTTGACTCCTTCCGAAATACGGTTGATTGCCGACATGGTGCCTTCGACCACCACGGAACCGCTTTCCGCCGAATCATTGGCATTGCGGGACCCCTGGGCGGCAAGTGCGCAGTTACCCGCCACTTCATTCGCCGTCGCCGCCATCTCCTCGCTGGCCACAGCCACCGTCGCAGCCTGGGCCGCAACCTCTTCTGCGCTGGTTGCCATCATCTCCGAAGAGGAGAGAACCTGGGTCGACGCGGCGGCAAGGTTCTCCGCGGATTGCGCGATGCCCGATATGATTCCCGAAAGCCTTTCCAGAAGACTGTTGAACGATTGGCACATCTCTCCGACTTCATTATCCTTCCGATATCCCAGACGCTGCGTCAGGTCCCCTTCCCTCTCTGCAATCAGCATGACATCATGCATCTTGTTCAGAGGTGAAAAGAGACGTCGGATAATGAACCAGTTGATTCCGGCTGAGAGGAGGAGAATCAGACAGGTCAGAAGGATGGAGGCCATCCTCAACTTGTCGTACGAGCCAAGAAAAATACTCTTTTTGACGCCGGTATAGATCGCGCCGATGACCTTGCCTCCCGCGTCCTTTATGGGTTCATAAGCGGTGTAATACCGAGCCCCAAGGATATCCGCCTCGCCGCGGTAAGGCTTTCCTTCTTTAAAGAGAGCGTCATAGGCGGAACCGGTCAGCCTGGTTCCTATCGCCCGGCTTCCGTCATCCTTCAATACGTTTGTGGATATCCTCTCATCACCCATGAAGATGGTAGCGGTTCCACCGCAAAGCTCCTTGAGCCGGTCCGGAACTGAGAAGTCGTTGTTGAGGGCACGGTCGCCCACGTACAGCTTTCCCTCCCTGACGCTGTAAACCCCGCCGTACCTTCCCAGCAGGTCCTGGAAAGTCTTTATCCTTGTCTCCTGTGATTCCATTGCCTGCTGGCTCAGAACGGCGCGGAATTCGCCGAGGCACACCATCGTTGTAACGGCCAGGGCCGCGGTGACTATGGCCACATTAACGAGAATGAACTGCGAACGAATCTTCATTGACTCCTCCAGGGGGTTGGATTAACTACCATGTTCGTTTTTCCGAATATTCAGGGAATGGCGTCTGTTCAGACCGGTTCCGATCTCTATCCAGGATTTGTAGCTTCTGAAGTACCAGGATTTCACGACTGGATATTCCGAACGGAGACGCAAATATCCTGTTATCACTTAACGATTTTTGACGGGATTGTGAATCGGGGATTACCTGAGAGAGGGGGTGGGAATACCTGAGTAGCAATAAAAGTGAACCGGCGCTATTCCAGGGGGGTAAGCCCTTCGCGGATGGCGTATCGGGTCAGACCGGCGACTGACTGGAGGTTGAGCTTCTTCATTATCTGCTGTCGGTGTGACTCCACGGTCTTGATGCTTACATGGAGAGTAAAGGCGATTTCCTTGGTGTTTTTTCCTTCGGAGATGAGCTGCAACACCTCCTTTTCGCGGGCAGAAAGGAGGTTGAGGGTGGATGGAGATGTCTCGGGTGGATTCTTTACGTAATCTTTCACTATCTGGTCCGCCACATCAGGACTCAGGTAGACCTTGCCTGCCGCCACGGTCCGGATGGCGCGCACCAGCTCCTCGGCGGCGCAGTCTTTCAGAAGGTAACCTTTTGCGCCCGCTGTAAGCGCTTCCACCACGAGCCTGCGCGCCGAGTGCATGGAGAGGGCCAGAACCTTCATTTCCGGATTTTCGGATACGAGACGGCGTGTCGCTTCGATGCCGTTCATATCCGGCATCGCGATATCCATAACCACCACATCGGGCTGCGTCTCCTTCGCCAGGCGAACGGCCATCCTGCCGTTGTCCGCCAGAGCCAGAACAGAGATGCGCTCCTCCTTTTCCAGGAGAGAACGAAGGCCTTCGCGCACAATCTTGTGGTCGTCGGCCAGAAGTACCTTGATGCTCATGATAATCTCCAGGTGATGAACTTGCTATTCCTTTGCAAGAGGCAAACTTATTGTTATTCGCGAACCGTGATCCGGGATTGATTGTATAAACATCTCTCCTCCCATATGATTGACCCTGTGCTGTATGCTGAACAGACCGAAGCTCCTGTCTTTATCCCCGCGGCACAGGGACTCGGAGAGAGTGAATCCCGCGCCGTCATCCTCGACGAATAATTCCAGTTTATCGGAAATGAAGCTCATCTCAACAGCCAGGCGCTTTGCCCGTGCGTGCTTGACGACGTTTATCATAAGCTCCCTCGCCATCTGGTAGAGGGCGATGCGCGTATCCTCGGAAAGATCCGCCGCTTTTCCGTCATCCCTGAAGGTTACGTGAATCGCGTATTTCTCTTCGAATTCCTCGCAAAGACCTTCCAACGCCGCCCCCAGCCCCACCTCATAAAGAAGGGGCGGGCTCAATTGAAAGGTAAGGGAGCGGATTTCATGAATAGACTGACTGATGTATTCCCGCAATTCCCCCAGCAACCCCTCGAACATTTCGGCGGGCATGGACTGGCTGAAAGAATTCAGGCGGATCTTGCTCAACGCAAGCATCTGTCCCACCTGGTCATGGAGTTCCGTTGCGATCCGCCGGCGTTCACGCTCTTCCGCCCTGGAGAGCTCTTCCGTCAGATCGCTCAGTTGAAGTGTCCTCTCCCGGACACGGGACTCAAGCTCATCACGCGCCTCACGCAGCTCCTGTTCAGCCTTTTTGCGGTCCGATATGTCGGTTATGAAGCAACAATTGTATTCCTTGCCCGCATAAACCAAGTAATTAGACTGTATTTCAACGGGATAGATGCGCCCGTATTTTGAGCGATGGAAACTTTCGAAGGTATAGCTCCCCGTCTCTCGCAGCGTCTGCCACAGCTTACTGCATTCATCTCTTGAAATACGGGGATTATAATCCCATACATGCATTCCGACCAGTTCATCTCTGGAGTATCCCAGGGTGCGGCAGGCGGCTTCATTCACATAAATGAGGCGGAAATCCTGGGACATCCAGTGGGCCTGCATGTGAACTTTGTCCATGGCGAAGCTGGTAAAGCAAAGGGCCTCCAGGGCCTCCGAAAGTTCCATGGTCCTTTCCCTCACCCGCCGTTCCAGTTCATCACGGGCCATAAGGAGTTCCCTTTCCACCCGCCGGCGCTCCGCCAGTTCATTGCGCAATTCATGGGTTTTCCTGTTCACCTGACCGGTCAGGGATCTGTTCCAGAGTATGATGCCCGCGACCATAAGGGCGAATACGCCGAGAACGGCAAACGCCGTTTCCCAGGTCTTTCTGGTAAGGAGCATCACCTGGGACTCGAAAGGCACCCACTTCTTGTATATCGTCTCCCTTTCACCACTGCTTATGGATGCCAGACCCTTTTCGAGGATGGAGTTCAAAAGCGGCGAATCCGCCCTGGATGCCAGGGAGGGCCTGTAATGAAACGCCAGCTCCCCGGCAATGCGAAGGTTGGTTATTCCCTCCTTTCTCATGACAAAAGAGGTGATGAGGAGATTGTCAACAAGGGCTTCGCTGACGCCAAAGGAAACGTTGCGCAAACCTGTTTTGATATCGGGAACCATATCCGGGATTATACGTGGGTAGGCCAATGGCAGATAATCTTCTGATACATGCCGGATAACTACCGACACCTTTTTTCCGGCCAGTTGGTCTGGGGTGAGATCCGCATCCGGATTGCTTCTCGCGACGATTACCAGGGGGATTTCCAGATAGGGGCGGGTAAAGAGTAAAAAAGAAGATCGTTGGGGCGTTTTCGTGGCGGCGCCGATAAGATCCGCCCGGCCTTCGCGGATCGCATTGAATATCTCTTCCCTGTTCCGCAGTCTCAGGACCTGAAAACGCAAACCGGTCCTCTTCTGTATCATGGACAGGTATTCAGCGGTAATCCCAAGGTAAGCCCCTTTCTCGGAAAAGAATTCCATGGGTTCGTATGCGGGGTCAGGGGCTACGCGGATCACGGGATGTCTGGTAATCCATTCCTTTTCTTCAGCGGTAAGGTGCACGTGTGGGGCGACCGCGCCGCTTCGTGAGGAAAAGAATGCGATAATACAGATGAAAAGGGAAAGGATCGCCGCGGCGATCAGGGCGGAGTGTCTCAGACCCTTACCAGGCCTTGTTCGGATGACGGGCATCATGCGGATTTCGTTGGAAAAATGGTCTTGAAAAAAATCTTTCCCGGACAGAGGGAAGGAAAAGAAAACAGGCGTTCCCCTGATAAACGGCAAATAAGCGGCGGGCTATTTCCCTTCAAGGCTGTCCCGTGAAACTCTTCTGGCGATGCGCAGTTCATCTTCCCTCGTCAGGGCTTCATTGTCCAGGCGGGCCATGAAGACATGGTCAAGTATCTTCTTAAATGCCGGACCTGGAGTTACTCCCATGTTTTTCAGGTCGTCGCCATTGATTGAGCAGCGAACCCCCTGGAGCTGGGTGAAGTACAGGGAAACACATTTCCGGACGACTTCACTGCTTGACCTTGCCATAAGATAGAGAAGGACCTCCGGTGGAATTCCCTCCAGCCAGGAATAGATCTCGCTCCGTCTGATCTCCGGCCCCCGCGCGAGCCTTCGTTGCATGGTTTCCATGACCGACCCGACCCGTTGCCGCATCTCCACCAGGTGTTCCCGGTAGTGCTCGGACAGGGAAAGGCGCAGGCAAGTCTCCCTGAATTGCTCGGGGAGGAGGGCTTCACAAAGGACAAGGAAGAATATCACCCATTTTTCGTAATGCCGGTCCAGGAAGAGAAGGTCGAACCAGGAGACGATCTTCACCGACTCTTCCAGCATCTTCCGGATATCAGACGTCAGTTTCATCTCGGGATGGATAAACTGGAGAAGCCCCAGGGAGGCCATCCGCTCTACCGCGCGAAGGGGCTCTTTTTCCTTCAGGATTATGACCAGTTCCGTAAGGAGCCTTTTCCCGCCGAGCTTGCTGAGAAAATTCATCTTAACAGCATTGCGGATGAGATTTTCCGTATGCTTGGAGATGCGGAAATCCAGGCGCTGTTCGAAACGAAGCGCCCGGAACACCCGTGTCGGGTCTTCCACGAAGGAGAGATTGTGCAGGACGCGGATGATCTTGTCCTGCAGGTCCCGCTGGGCGGAGAAATAATCCACGAGAACGCCGAAATCCCTGTTGTTGAGTCTGATGGCAAGGGTGTTGATGGTGAAATCGCGACGGTAAAGGTCCATCTTCAGGGAGGATCTCTCTACGGTGGGAAGCGCCCCCGGAGACGCGTAATACTCGAGCCTGGTGCTGGCCACGTCGATCTTGAACCCGTCCGGAAAGACAATGACGGCGGTGCCGAATTTCTGGTGGCTTTTCACCCGGCATCCGTGCTCCGTGGCATAAGTCTCCGCGAAAAGGATGCCGTCCCCTTCAACCGTGACATCGATATCCAGATTTTCCGTTGCCAGCAGGAGATCCCGCACGAAACCGCCCACCGCGTATACGCAGAGGTCAAGCCTGTCACCGGTTGCGCCCAGTTCTCTCAGGATGGTGAGAACCCTTCTGGAAAGTTGCCTGTTCATGGTCCCGTCCAGCCGCCGCCGCCGGACCGGAATATCGTTCCTGGCCATGTCATAGGTATTCTTTTCCCGGTCATTGAAGCCGGCATACATGACCCTCAGCAGATCCGTTCGGGTGATCACGCCGACAATACGGCCGCCATCAAAGACCGGAACGAGACGCCGTTCACGACCCACGATATAATCCTGAATCTCCGAGAGAGGTGTGTCCGGGACGGCCCGCATGTATTCACTGTGCATGTACTCGGTGACCGGCACATTTCCCAGTTCATGGTAGAGAGCCCTTTCCACGATGCGCCTCGAGATGATGCCGATCATTGTCTCACCGTCCATAACGGGCATGGCATTCACGTTGTAACGCGTCAGAAGCTCCCTTGCCTCGGAAATGACCGCCGTGGAAGGCACGGTCTTTACCGGCGCCGACATGATATCCGCGGCGGTACGCTTGGGAGATACCTGCCTGCGCAGAATCTCTTCAAGGCGGGCGACGACCTGGATCAGTGTCAGCTCCTTTACCGTAGCCGACGCGGCATTGGCGTGCCCGCCTCCTCCGAATTCCCGGAGGACGGCGCCGACGTCAACCTCGCTGATGCGGCTGCGAGCAACGACATACACCCGTTTTCCCATGTCCACGGCGAGAAAAAGGACATCCAGATTTTCCATGTCGCGGATCATGTGGGACAGGACGGCGATATCGCCGATGTAGTACTCCACGGACGCCTGGGCGATGGTTATCTCGACACCGTCGATGGTAATCTTTTTCAGTGATTTAAGAAGGTCGTTCAGAAGGGACACCTGTTCGGATGTCAGTTCCTGGGTGATGAAGTCGCTCACGGTATTAAGGTTGGCGCCCATCTCCAGGAGCCACGCCGAGGCCAGATAATCGTCCACGGTGGTGGAGGGAAAGACAAGATTGCCCGTATCTTCGTGTATACCCAACATCATCAGGGTTGCTTCCACAGGGGATACCGCAAGACCCTTTGCCATGAGGATCCGGGCAAGGATGGTCGTGGAAGAACCGCATTCGCGGATTTCGCCCCCGGAAGGCCGCAGGTCTCCACGGATATCCGGATGGTGATCGTATATATGGACATCCACCCCCGGCAGCAAGGCAGCCTCGGCCAGTCTTCCGATGCGCGAAGAATGCTGGCAGTCAACGAGTATGAGACGGGTGACGCTGGAGACATCCACATCCTTCAGCCGCTTGAAGTCGAGCGCATAGCCCGTGGACTTCAGGAAGAAGTCGCGCATGCTCTTTTCCTGGGAACCGGAAAACACCATCATGGCGTCCGGATAGAGCTTCTTCGCCGCGACCATTGCCCCGAGGCAGTCAAAATCGGCATTTACGTGGGTGGTGATTACATCCATAATCTTTCCGGGAAGGGTTTTGGGAAGCGGGGCGAGGTCGGCAAGGGAGAGTCTATCCGGCGGCCTTTTTCTCAAGGGAGCTGAAGATCATGTCCAGCACGGCCTTCTGTCCCGCCTCGAACTTGTTCAGGACGGCCAGACATGTTCCCATGGGAAAGTGGTCGTGAAGATAATCCGCGTCATGGCTGGAAAGGAGAATGATCCTGTTCTTGTTTATGCCCGCCTCGGCAGCGTATTTCAACAGCTTGGAGCCGTCAAGTTGCGGCATCTCCAGGTCAATAATCATCAGGTCCAGATCCTTGTTCATGGCCCGCAGCCCCTGGAGCGGACTGGTGCATGTCTGTACGTCCAGCAGGGGATAATAACGCTCTATGTAAGAACTGAGCAGAACGACAAAGGAGGCGTCATCATCAATTATCAGTATCTTTCCCATGTAACTCTCAAATCACGCCCGGACTCGTAGTGCGATGAACGGGGATATGATGGCGTAAAGGCGGAAATCTGTCCATCCTTTTCTATGTTGCGCGATTTACGGAAAGACCGCCTTCAGTCACCCTTGATTCCCTTGGTGGTTGTATAGACGAATCTCCTTACAACCGGATTGAGGCTTACCTTAATCTCATCGGGGGTTCCGGTTTCAATAATCCGCCCGTCATGGAGCATGGCGATCCTGTCCGAAAGGTAGAGCGCGAAATTGAGGTCGTGGGTAACTATGACGGTGGTGTTGTGGTTAGTCTCCCGCACCTTGATGATGGTGTTGGCCAGGTCATCCGAGTTAAGGGGATCCAGCTCCGCGGTGGGCTCGTCATACAGGATAAGGTCCGGATTCATGGCCAGGGAGCGGGCGATGGCCACCCTCTTTTTCATGCCGCCGGAAAGTTCGGAGGTCATCAGGGACTCGGTCCCTTCCAGACCTACCATGGCAAGCTTCTCACTGATTATCTCCTGGATGCGCGATTCCCCGCAGACCCTTTTTTCGCGCAGCCACAGCCCCACGTTCTCCCCTACGGTCAGGGAGTTGAAGAGGGCCGACGACTGGAATACCATGCTGTACCTGTAATCACGAACCATACCCCGCTTTTCTTCATCAAAAATCGGGACGCCGTCGATGTATATTTCGCCGCTGTCGGGATAGTCAAGCCTCATGATAAGCTTCAGGAGAACACTCTTTCCCGTGCCGGAGGGGCCTATGATGGAAAAGGTCTCACCCGGCCGAATATCCAGGTCTACGTCCTTCAGCACATGCTTTTCCCCGAAGGATTTGTTGAGCTTGAAGACCCTGATCCCGACCGCCTTGGTGTCTCGCTGGTCGACGCAAGAGTTTTCAATGCTGCGTTCTGAAACATTTCCGATTAGTCCATGGGCGAACTTTCGCAAAAAAACTTCCTTCCCGGAGTCAACCTCCGATAGCGCCTTCAGAAACATGTGGATAGTCCGCCGGAAACGTCAATTCTTCCGTCTGTTCATACCGCTTAATGCGACACAGATGAAGATTATCCCGCATACTACGGCGATGAAAATCCAGTCTCCGACACTGAACCCGAACATATTCGCATTCTCCGGTTAGAATTGAAGGGTATCTGTCACAAGGGCGCCGGGGGCAGGAACCATTTGCGTTCCGGGAAGGTGTCTACCCCCGCGTTCCTGCCTACCTGAAGATAGATACTGATGTCGTCCCATGGCTGGTCCAGTATTCCGTCATGAATGGCCCAGCTCCTGCCATGGACGGTCTTCTCAAAGCCTGGACGACGGAAAGGGGTCGAGCCGTCCAGCCGCCGGTAATAGATATTTCCTTCCCTGAACCCCTCATTGATCTCCAGCATGAGCCTTTTGCCGGTGATATAATCGAATCCGTATTTTTCATAACGGATGGCGTTATCGTAGGAAAGTGGCTCGGCGACGATTATCTCCATGCCAAGAGAATCCACGAACCTCTCGAAGAGTCTCAGGAACTGGGAAAACATCCTCATGCCCCGATGGGTCTGATTGGGAAAGAGACCGGCCTCCATGGCCCTGATCTCTTCCGGGATGTTTCTGCCCAGCGTGCAGAAGCTGTTATCCCTGCCCGACTGGTCGACGTCGACGTCGTACCGGGGAGAATCGGGATCCTTGATGATGCAGAAAGCCAGTTCCATCTGGTTGTAGTGGGTGTCGGCGATTTCGAGAAAAAATACGCAATCCCGCTCATCGGGCGACAGACGTGTCTCAATGCGCAGAAAGCCGAGACCTTCAGGGGCGATGAAGCGTACCTTGCGCCTGCCGTCCGGACCTTTGAAGGTATCAGGGGATATGGCAAAACGCTCATAAAGGCTCGTCGGGAGTATGGTGCGGTAGATCCGCTCCTTTTCTCCCTGTTCAAGGGAATTTATGTCCCGCAGGGTGAACAGTTGTCTCCCGCGGGAATCTTCCAGATGCCTGTTGCCGGGAAGCCTAGCCATATGTGCCGATTATGACCGGAAAGATCTTTTTTCGGATTGCCTGGATGCTCTTTTCTACGGCGTCCAGGGCACGGTTGCGATCGTCGTCTTCCGCCCAGTGCATTGCATCCAGGAGCATTCTGTTTGGATAACCCAGTTCCTGAATGGTCCTTACAAATCTGGCCGGCAATCTGGGTGACACCTCCACGCCATTCATGATGGCCCATGCCAATGTCCAGGCCCGCGCTACGTTAATGTTTTCATATCCGCCTCCGCCGACCGCCACCCATGGGATCTTCAGAGCCTTCAGCTTTCGCACCACATAGCTGTAGCTGTGGGTGGTGATTTCCAGGCGTGTAAGCGGGTCGGTGCGGAAGGTATCCGCCCCCAGTTGCGTAACCATGACGTCGGGATCGTATGCGGCTAGCAGCGGAAAAGCGACCTCGTCGAAGGCCTTCATGAACAGCGCGTCGTCCGTATGCTCTTTAAGAGGCACATTCACGGAATATCCCCTTCCCTTTCCGGTTCCGATCTCTTTTTCCGAGCCGGTTCCTGGAAAGAAGTGGATCCCGCTTTCATGAATGGAGATGGTCAGGACCCGATCCGTGTCGTAGAAAGCCTCCTGCACCCCGTCACCATGGTGGGCGTCCAGGTCCAGGTATGCAACCCGTTTTCCTTTTTTCAACAGCTTGTTGATGGCAACGACGCTGTCATTCAAATAGGAGAATCCGGAGGCCCTGCCGCGATGGGCATGATGCCACCCCCCGGCCAGGTTGAACGCGATATCGTATCCATCCTCGGTAACAAGCCGCGCGGCCTCGATGGTGCCTCCCGCGCCCAGCCTCGCCCAATCATACAGGCCACGGAACACGGGGTTTTCGATATCTCCAAGGCCGAATCGAAAATCAGCCCTCGGCTCGTCAGATGAACTGAACTCCTTGAGCTTGGCCAGATATCCTTGGGAATGAAAGGTGAGGAGGTCTTCCTCCGCGGCCGGGATACAGTCCAGGATAGTGGCGTCAGGCCGGCGCAGAAGACCGTACGCGTCCATCAGTTCATAGGCGAGCCGGAACCTTTGCACCTTGAAGGGATGCTCTTCTCCATAACTGAATCCGCTGAAATCCGGTGAATATATAAGCGCCGTCTTAGAAGTCATGCCCATGCCCACCCGTAACTTTGTACTACGGCCGGCACAAGTGCGTCAACAGCATTTTACTTCATGAAACAGCCCATTTTTTTATGCAAATATCCACCATACCGGACAACAGAAGGCGTGTTTCGCCCTGCTTGGCGGAACTGGTGGAGCAAGGGTCGCGCAGTGAATAGGTTATCGTAGACGGGAAACGGAACACTTCTCCGGACATTGACATTTATTTCCGTGAAGGATTTAATAGCCTTCAAAATTCAGATAAACCTTATATTCGGCAGTTGGCGTCATCCATCGTTCTCTTCGGACAACTCCAACCGACGTTATCAGGATGAAAGGCTCGAAAATGAAAAGCGAAACCGAAGGCTTCGGCCGTCTCATGGATCTGATGAAAAAACTGCGGGCGCCCGGCGGATGCCCGTGGGACGCCGAACAGACGCATGAAAGCCTTAAGAGATATCTCCTTGAGGAAACATATGAGGTAATGGAGGCCATCGATTCCGGTTCCCCGGAAATGCTGAAGGAGGAACTGGGGGATCTCCTGCTTCAGGCGGTGTTTCATTCCGTCATTGCCGAAGAAAAGGGTGAGTTTACCATGGACGAGGTGCTCCAGGTCCTTTGCGAGAAACTTATCCGCCGCCACCCCCACGTGTTCGGAGAGCTGGAAATAAACAGCATCGAGCAACAGGTTGATAACTGGGAGCGAATAAAGAAGACCGAGAAGGGGGACGAGAGACGTTCTGCCCTCTCCGGGGTTCCCTGCCATCTTCCAGCCCTGCTGCGCGCCCAGAAGATAACGGAAAAAGCGGCGAGGGTCGGATTCGACTGGGACCATATCGATCCCGTATTCGCGAAAGTTCTGGAGGAACTGAAGGAGCTGGAGGAAGCCCTTCTTTCGGGAGATCAGGAAAGGATGGAATCAGAACTGGGGGACCTTCTGTTCGCTATCGTGAATTTGGGCAGGTTTCTCTCCCTGACCCCGGAGGATGCCCTTAGAAAGACCATCGCACGCTTTACAAGGCGCTTTTCCCACGTGGAGGAGACCCTTCACGGGAGAGGAAAGACCCTTCACGAGTCCTCTCTTGAAGAGATGGATGAACTGTGGGAAGAGGCAAAGCTAAGGGAAAAATGACGGCCGGAGACATTGGTTGCCGCTCAGCAATCCACTCCCCTTCTGAAATCAGCCGTGGTTTTGGTACGATAGGGGATTTTCCACAATAAATGTGGAAAATCTGTTGACAAGAGTGTTGATAACCCTTGTTTCTGAATCTCTTCAAGGGAATTATACTGTTTGCCTGTTTTTTAGGCGTCAGCAAATCTTATTAAATTCAGCATGTTACACCCAGTGTCAACGATTCAGCGTAGTTACAGACCCTATGGATCGCGTTATTAATTAAATCTACACTCAAACAACTCTGGGTGTGAATAACAGGCTTATAAAGGGAGAATTTAGGGCCATATAGCCTTTTTTGTTAATTAGAGTATTATATTGTCAAAATAGTAATGTTTTATGGCCGTGAGCATGAACTGATTCAACCTACCCCTGAGGTCCACCTGCTTTCCTCCCGAGCCTTTTTCGGACCATTCCAATGGCCCTCCCCGTTTCTTCGCAACGAAGCAGGTGGGCGCACAAGAGAAAGACTGCTATCCCTGTTCCGATGGAAGCGAACAGCACACCTCCCTTCAGCAGTTTCTCACCTGGCCTTGACCAGTCGATAAGCCCCATTCCCCAAGCCACCGCAAGCCCCATGGGCGCGGATGCCAGAAGGGTCTTGGCGCCTTCGAAAAGGATCTTTCTCCCCCCGAAGGGACCGACCTTCCTTCGGACAAACCACAAAAGGAGCCCCATATTGCATAACGAGGAAAGTGTAGTCGCAAGCGCCAGTCCACCGTGAAGGAGGGGCCCCATGAGCGCGAGACTGAAACCCGCATTGAGTAGAAAAGCGACAAACGCGGTCAACACAGGGGTCTTGGTATCCTTGAGAGCGAAAAAGGCCGGGGCCAGAACCCGTACCAGGGCCACGAAAGAGAGACCTATTGAATAGTAAAACAGGGCCTCCGCCGACCTTACCGCCTTCGTGTAATCAAAGGCCCCGCCCATGAAAAGGAGGGTGAAGATTGGAGTCGAACAGACCATGAGCCCTATGGTAGCCGGTATGGTGATGAAGAGGGTCAGACGCAGTCCGAAGGCCAGAGAGTCTTTTACTCCGGACATATCTCCATTGGCCGCCTGTCTGCTCATGGACGGCAGAACCGCCTGGGCGATAGATACCGTAAATATCCCTTGGGGAAATTCAAAGAGACGCTGTGCGTAATAGAGATAGGAAACGCTGCCCTGGGGGAGAAGCGATGCCAGGATCGCCCCGACGGTGATGTTCAGGTAGTAGACGCCTACACCGAACACCGACGGCCCCATGAGAAGCGCAATCCTCCTGACGGCCGGATGCCCGGGGGAGAAGCGGAAGCGAAGGGGAAAGCCCTTGCGGAAAAGAACCGGAAGTTGAAGAAGCAACTGAAGCGCCCCTCCAAGAAGGACACCAACCGCCAGGGCTGTTATGGGAACAGAGAACCACCCATGGAGGAAGATCGCGCAAAGTATCATGGAAAGGTTCAGAAAAACGGTGGAGATCGCCGGGGTGAAGAAATGGCGTACCGTATTGAGAATCCCCATGCACAGGGCAACCAGGCTGATGAAAAAGATGTATGGAAACATCAGCCTGTTGAGCAGGACCGTTAACTCGAGCTTGTCCGGTTCCGTCCGGAAGCCGGGAAACATCAAAGAGACTATGAATGGGGAGAAGATGATGCCGAGTATCGTTACCATGGCCATGACGACCGTCAGGAGTGAAAAGCAGACATTGGCTAGTTCCCGCGCCTCTTCCTTTCCCTTCCGGGTGTAGTATTCGGAAAAGGTCGGCACGAACGCCGACGTGAGGGCGCCCTCGGCAAAGAAGCGGCGAAGCATGTTGGGAATCTGAAAGGCCGCGATAAAGGCGTCGGTGGCGTACCCGGCGCCAAAAAGTCGCGACTGTACCATGTCCCTTACCATGCCCATGACCCGGGACAGGATGGTGGCGGCCCCGAGGATGCCCGCGGCCCTGGCTATGTGTTTCTTTTCCGTCATACCCCCTCCTGGACGATGCTTCAGGGGTATGTATCACAGCCCGGAGATAATTGGTAGGATTTCAGAGAATCTCGTCCAGAAGAGCCTCCAGTTCTCCAGCGCCGGTTACCGGAAGCCGGCACGCGCCGCCGGCGCATACATTCACTACAGTTTTGCTTTCCCTATCCGGCCGGTCGTTACCAGGGACGCCTTCTCCCGCCCACCGCAAAACCAGACCAGGGATAAAGCGTTTGTGCAGGCAGCGAAGCATGGCGTACGCCTCCGGCGAATCGACGGGCCCTGAAAAGGCTATCTCCGTGTCGTCGTCTCCAAGGTAGTCAAGGGCCGCAAGGAAATGCAAAGCGGCGCCGGGCCGCTGGGAGATGCTTCCCATAAAGGCTCTCAGGATACCCTTCCCCTCTTCCAGGAGCCTTGCGTCCCGGGCGGCCTTTCCCAGTCTTATCAGGTTCATGGCGGCGACGGAATTGCCGGAAGGGAGCACACCGTCGTGCCATCCCTTCTTCCGGACGAGGATGTCTTCCACATCCGATGCCGTGTCATAAAGACCATAGTCCTCCCGGTCGCCAAACAGACGAATCATCTCCAGAGACAGATCCCTCGCTTCGTTCAGGAGGGTGACCTCAAGGGTTGCTTCGTACAACTCCAGGAGACCCCATATCAGAAAGGCGTAATCCTCCAGGAAAGCCGGTATTTCCGCCTCACCCCGGTACCAGGCGCGCAGAAGGCGGCCGTCCGCCCTCTTCAGATTCTTCATGACGAAGGCCATGGAGGTCTTTGCCGCGTCCCTGTACTGGGCCTCGCCGGTAATCGCATAGGCCTTCGCAAAGGCGGAGATCATCAGGCCGTTCCAGGAAGCAAGAATCTTTTCATCCCTGAGGGGATATTTCCTTTTTCCTCTTGCAATCAGCAACTTTCTGCACCACAGCTCAAGCTTTGCATCAAGATTCTCCCGGCTCAAACTCTCTCTCTCGGCGAATTCCTCCAGTGACATAGTCATGCTGAGGATGTTGCGGCCTTCAAAGTTTCCCTCCGCGGTTACGCCGAAGAACCGGCAGGCCAGGGCACCGTCCTCTTCTCCCAGGACACCGGCTATCTCGTCAGGGGTCCAGGTGTAAAACTCTCCCTCGGACCCGTCCGTATCCGCATCCCATGCCGAATAGAAACCACCCCCGGGGTCCGTCATCTCGTTCAGAACAAAGGTGAAAATCTCCCTTGCCATATCCATGAACGTTTTCCCGCCCGTTGCCCGGAACGCGTCAAGACAGGCATGGGCGAGCATGGCCTGGTCATAGAGCATTTTTTCAAAGTGGGGAACCAGCCATCGGGCATCAACGGAGTAGCGATGGACGCCAAAGCCTATCTGGTCGAAAATCCCTCCCCGGCGTATGCTGTCAAGGGTGAATCCGGCCATATCCAGCGCCATGGTAGCCCCCGTCCTCTTCCAATACCTGATCAGAAAAAGGATGTTGAGAGGAAAGGGAAATTTCGGCGCCTCTCCGAATCCGCCCCGGATCCCGTCAAAGGACATCTTCAGCGAACGGAATACCGCATCTGGAATGCGCTCACCTTGCAGGGAGCCGGCCGACGGCACGACAGACCTTTTCAGTCCGTCAAGAGCCTGCGCGCAGTTTTGCAGCACCTCCGTGCGATTGCCGCGCCAGAATTCCAGGACCCTTTCCAGGAGATCAATTATCCCAGGCATGCCCATCTTCTCTTCCCTGGGGATGTATGTGGCGGCGAAAAAGGGTTGTTTGTCCGCGGTCATGAGGATCGTCAGGGGCCAGCCTCCGCCACCGGTCAGCATCTGGGAAACGGCCATATACTGATCATCGATGTCCGGACGCTCTTCGCGATCTACCTTGATGGCCACGAATCCGTTATTGAGCGCTTCGGCGACAACGGGGTCTTCGAAAGACTCCCGCTCCATGACATGGCACCAGTGACAGGTGGCGTAACCGATGGAGAGAAAGATCGGCTTATCCTCCCGCCGCGCCTTTTCAAAGGCCTCATCGCACCAGGGATACCAGTCAACGGGGTTTTGGGCGTGCTGCAGAAGGTAAGGACTCCTGGCAAACACGAGGCGGTTGAACCCGGGTCCCCCGTCCGGGGGCAGGCTTGTTTTGTCCAGGGCATCCAGCGCCCGTATCCCGTGGCTTCCATTCCTGTTTTTATCCATATGGGTCATGGCTTTTCTCCGCTTGCATTCTCATGATAAAGAAGGAGTAACCCGCTTCATCCATCGGCGACCGTCCGTCCACTCCTGACTATCGGCGGCAGGCCTGATGTCTAGAAAAACCAGTATACCAGCATATGGGATTACGTCATCAGAAGGATATCCCTATGACGCTTCAGTCCTGAAACCTAATGGGAAATTATCTCATACCGGGCTTCAACACCGTTTTGCGGTTCCAGTTTTTCAAGCATCATGGCGCCTGCGCCTTGAAAAAACAGATGAAGAAGCGATTTCTTTTTCTCCGGGGGGTAGACAAGCTTTGGCTCTCCCTTTATGCCGGCCATCTTTGCCGCGGTATCAACGGCATCCTGAAAATTTCCAAGACGGTCTACCAGTTTCTTTGCCAGCGCCTGTTCACCGCTGAATATTCGTCCATCGGCCAGACCCCTGACTTCTTCCAGGGGGATTCTACGGCCTTCGGAAACCGTTTTTATGAACTGTCCGTGCATGCTGTCAATGACCCCCTGGAGAACCTCCCTGTCCTCCCTGGTCATCGGACGGACAGGAGAGCCGCTGTCTTTGAATCTGCCGCTTTTAAGGATGAACGACTTCAGTCCCACCTTTCCCAGCAGCCCCTGGATGTTGGACATCTTCATGAGAACACCGATGCTTCCGGTTACAGTCCCGGGATTTGCGACGATAATGCTGGCCGGAGCGGCAATGTAGTACCCCCCCGAAGCGGCTACGCTGCCCATTGAGACGACCAGCGGTTTCTTCCTGACAAACTTTCGCACCTCTTCCGAAAGCTCCTGCGACGGGCCGACCACCCCTCCTGGAGAGTCGACCCTCAGGACGACCGCCTTGATCTTCCTGTCGTCACGGAATTTGTTCAGTTGCATGATATGGTCGTGGACATCGACAATAACGCCCTTCACTTCCAGGACGCCGATGGAGCCTCCCCTCCCGATATTTCCTTTGTCACCGATGAGATACGTCGCGATGCCAATGGAAATGATGAAGAGTAGAACAAGTGATACAGTTATTCCGGCGATAATGAGCACGATTCTTTTATTCATCGCATGCACCCCAATGTGGAACTGGATTTGATTCGCTTTCTTCATCCTTCATGAGCAGCAGTCCCCGTTCGCAAGGCTGGCGCCGCGATGCTATCAAGGGAGGGGGGAATCATCAAGGATGTCGGAAAACACCAACTCCGCTAAAAGATTGTTTTTTTTGATTGAAATGATGGCCAGGGAATGAGTGGCGGCGTCTTTTTTAAGAGAACCTGGATTAAGAAGCAATGTGTTTCCGTGTCTGCGTATGAAAGGCACATGGGTGTGGCCGTACAGGGCGATCTCAGCCCTTTCACTGGTTGTTTTCACCAGCAGGTTATCAAGTCCGGCCTTTACCGAATAATGGTCCCCATGGGTTGCGAAGATCCTTGTGTCATTAATGTTCAGGAGAATCTCACGCGGGCATCCGCAAGCGAAGTCACAGTTGCCGGCGATCTTGATTATCGGTCGAGACAGCGCGTATTCAATGCAATCGGCGTCCGCGACATTGTCGCCGAGGTGAATGATGTGATCAACGGCGGAAATGCGACTCAGCATGTCAGCGGCAAGCCCATAGTTTCCGTGGGTATCCGAAAGGACGGCAATCTTCATGGTTTTCTCTATTCATCTGGCGGGGGTTCCTGACGCGCCCCCCCTGCCGTCAGGTCAGGCGGAGCCTATCAGGAAGGGCTTTCTATTCCCAGACGCCGCATTTTCTCCACAAGCGTGGTTCTGTTCAGATTCAGCATGGCGGCCGCCTTTGCCTTTACCCCTTTGGTGAGAAACAGCGCATCACAGATCATTTTTCTCTCCATTTCATTAACCGCACGCGCCAGATCCACGCCCTGCTCCGTTACCCTTGTCATGAATTCCTCTCTGATATTGGAGGGGACATCGTTGGCCAAGATGCGATCACCGTCGGTGAGGGTTACTATCCGCTCCACGATATTCTCCAGTTCCCGGACATTTCCGGGCCATCGATAGGCCTCGAGCATTTCCAGCGCTTCGTTTGAGATGTTCATTACCGGCCGCTTCATTTCCTTGCAGTTCTTTTCAATGAAGTGCTTGACGAGGGAGAGAATGTCTTCCTTTCTTTCGCGGAGGGGGGGGAGGAGTATGGGGATAACATTCAAGCGGTAGTAGAGGTCTTCCCGGAAAGCGCCTTTCCGCACCTCCTCTTCCAGATTGAGGTTTGTCGCTGATATGACGCGCACATCAAGCTGTATGGTCCTGGAGGAGCCAATCCGCTCCACTTCCTGCTCCTGCAGGATCCTCAACAGCTTTGTCTGGAGATGCATGGGCATGGTGCCGATCTCATCCAGGAAAATGGTCCCGGTTGTGGCGGTCTCGAATTTCCCGGCCTTATCACGGATGGCGCCGGTAAACGCGCCCTTGACATGGCCGAACAGCTCGCTTTCCAGGAGCGTCTCCGGTATGGCGGCGCAATTGACCGGGACGAAGGGTCGGTCTTTTCTGTGGCTGTTAAAATGGATAGCCTTGGCCACAAGCTCCTTGCCGGTACCGGACTCTCCCAGTACAAGAACCGTAGAATCGGTGCCGGCAATCCGTTTCATGCGTGAAAAGACCTTTTGCATCGGCGGAGAATTGCCGATGATATTGGTAAAACCGAATTTGTTGCTCAGTTGCTTCTTGAGGTAGACGTTTTCCGTGAGAAGCTGGCGTTTTTCAAGGGCCTTGGAGATGATGATGGACAGTTCGTCAAAGTTCAGGGGTTTGGTAATGTAGTCGAATGCGCCTTCCTTCATCGCTTTCACGGCGGTTTCCGCGGAGGCGTGCCCGGTGATGAGGATAACCTCCGTGCCGGGTGAGCATTCTTTTGCCCGCTTCAGTATGTCGATGCCGTTACCGTCCGGAAGGAGAAGGTCCGTTATAACGATATCGAACTCTTCATGGGCGAGGAGTGACAGTCCCATTTTCCCGGACGCAGCTCCCTTTACATGAAAGGCGGACATTTTCAAGAGCCGCGTCAGAGAGTCGCGGCTCAGGTCTTCATCTTCAACCAGGAGTATTTTTGCTCTTTCTTTCATCGACACCTCACATGAAAGCTTTCCTACTCATAGCATTTTCCATGCGGACTGGCAAGGGTGGTGATGAGAAGGGAACCATTCCCATCACACGCATTTGCGGTTGTTTGCCGCCTTCTTAATATATACGTGGATGCAAAAAGGGCGCTCCGACATTTTAAGAGCGCCCTTTTTGCATAGCTGGCGTGATCCCATGGAGTGGAGATCAGGAGATCAGTATCTCCACCTTTCCTTCCTTGCGCAGCTTGTCCACATAGTCATTTATGTCCTTCCTGATTTTCCGGCTTTTCAGAAATTCCTGTATCTTCTGTTTTGACTCATCATAGGTAACCGTTTTAGCCGGTTGTTTCTCCATTACCTTGATGATGTGGAAGCCGAAACGGGTTTCCACCACCTCGCTTATTTCCCCCGGTTTAAGGGCAAAGGCGGCTGTTTCAAACGCCGGGACCATCTGTCCCTTGGTAAAGGCGCCCAGGTCGCCTCCCTGAGCTCCGCTGGGGCAGGTTGAATTCTCTTTCGCAAGGGCCGCGAAATCTTCCCCGGCCTTGACACGCTTCAATAACGCATTCGCTTTTTCCCTGGCCTTTGTCTTGTCCTCGTCGGTGGCCTTTGCGTCCGTTCCAATAAGGATATGGCTGGCGCGCACGCTTTCGGGAATTATGAATTTTTCCGGATTTTCGTCGTAGAATTTTTTCATCTCGGCATCCGTTACCGTCACCTTGGAGGCAATCCGGGTCTCTATCAGGTTATTGATATAGATTTCCTTCTCTGCAAGGGACTTGAAGTCATTTTCCGTCATATTGTTTTCAGCCAGAAACTCGTCAAACTTGGCGGGTGATGGAAACTTGGATTTGGCCCCGCTAACCTGGCTTTCAACCTTCTTCCTGATATCCTTGACCTCAATCTTGCGCGCAGCCTGGTTGAGAAGCTCCATGGAAACCAGTTCATTCAGGACCGCAAGTTCGGCCTCTTTTTTCTTGTCGTCCGGCAGCGCGCCGACGCCTCCCGCCTGTCTGAGCATGACCTTCATGGCCCGGTCAAGCTCGGATCTGGCAATGGCAACGCCGTTCACTCTGGCAACATCCTTTGAAACAGGCGCCTGCGAGGCTCCGCTCTTTTTGGGGGAGGCCTTTTTCTTGCCCGCGGCCAATGCCACGCCGTTCATGGAAATCAGCGAAGCGAGAAAAAGACAACTGAGAAAGAGGAAGGTTTTCCGCATAATAATTATCTCCTTTACAGCTATATTGGTTGCCTCGAATACTAACATGACCGATGACGCATTCAAAGTTGATTTTTGCCGCTATTCCCTGTTCGTTCGAGAAGAAACCTTTTCATTTTTCAACTCCTGATAGGTCATTGACTTTGACCTGTTAATCTGGTTTTATACCAACTTAGTGTAATTGTATTGAATTTATCCGGCCGTATGGGGTCTTTCTGTCCGCCCCGCCACAAATTTCTTCCGGATTATTTCAGGGAGCCCAGAGATGGAAAAAAGGATTTTCAAGAAGGTACTTGCCGCAAACAGAGGCGAAATCGCCATCCGAATCTTCCGTGCCTGCAATGAACTGGGTATTGGAACCATTGCCGTATATTCACAAGAGGACAAGCTTTCCCTGTACCGTTACAAGGCCGACGAAGCATATCTGATCGGCAAAGGAAAAAGTCCGGTAGACGCTTATCTGGGCATCGATGAACTAATCAATCTGGCAAAGGACAAAGGCGCGGACGCCATTCATCCCGGCTATGGATTTCTTTCTGAAAATTCAGAGTTCGCCGAAAAGTGCGAAGAAGCGGGCATCGTCTTTGTCGGTCCGACAGCGGAGATGCAACGCAAGGTGGGTGACAAGATTGCGGCGCGCAGAGTCGCCATGGCGGCTTCCGTGCCCGTCATCCCCGGGACGGAAAACCCGGTCGTTGAAGATGAAGAGGCCATCGAATTCACCAGAAAGGCCGGATATCCGGTAATCATCAAGGCCGCTGCCGGTGGCGGCGGACGTGGAATGCGCGTCGCGCGCAACCAGAAGGAGCTCATAGAGGGGCTTGCCAGCGCAAGGAGTGAAGCAAAAGCGGCCTTCGGAAACGCGGAGGTGTTCCTCGAGCGTTTCATCGAACAACCAAAGCATATAGAGGTGCAGATCCTGGGAGACAACTATGGCAACCTGGTGCACTTCTTTGAACGTGACTGTTCAATCCAGCGCCGTCACCAGAAGGTCGTTGAATTCGCTCCTTCATTAAGCATTTCCCAACAAATGCGTAAAGAGCTGTGCGCCGCCGCGCTCAGGGTGGCCCGTCACGTCAGTTACCGGAACGCCGGAACGGTGGAGTTTCTGCTTGATCAGGAAGGCAATTATTATTTTATCGAGATGAACCCCCGGATCCAGGTGGAGCATACCGTCACCGAGATGATCACCGGCAGGAACCTCGTTCAGGCGCAACTTCTGGTGGCGCAGGGATTCAGGCTTGCGGACCCGGAAATCGGCATCCCTTCACAGGAATCCATTACCATGTGGGGACATGCCATCCAGTGCCGGATTACCACGGAAGACCCCAAGAACCACTTCGCCCCTGACTTCGGCACCCTCAAGGCATATCGCTCGCCCGGCGGTTGCGGTGTGCGGCTAGATGCGGGGAACGCCTTTACCGGCGCCCACATCACACCCCATTACGACTCTCTTCTCGTCAAGATCAGCACCTGGGGACTTACCTTCAGTGACGCCGCCCAGGTCATGAACCGCTCCCTGCAGGAGTTCCGCATCAGAGGGGTCAATACCAATATCCCGTTCCTGGAAAACGTGGTTACCCATCCTGTCTTTCTGGCCGGGAAATGTGACACATCGTTTATCGACAAGCATCCCGAGCTGATGAAGATGAGGGAGAAGAAGGACCGGGCGACAAAGATCCTTAATTTCCTCGGTTCCGTAATTGTAAACGGCTCGCCGGGCATTGCCAGACCCTTGCGCTCCGCCGACCTGCTGGATGCCAGGCCCCCCCGGGTCGATAATTCCCTGCCCCGACCGACCGGGACGGCCGAGATCCTTCGGGAAAGGGGCGCCGAAGGCCTGAAACAATGGATACTGGATCAGAAGCGCATACTGATCACCGACACAACCATGCGCGACGCCCACCAATCCCTGCTGGCGACCCGTGTCAGGACATTCGACCTGCTAAAGATTGCCGAACCCACATCCCGCCTGGGCGCCAACCTTTTCTCCCTGGAGATGTGGGGAGGCGCAACCTTCGACGTCTCCATGCGCTTCCTCAAGGAGTGTCCCTGGCAGCGTCTCCACAAGCTGCGGGATGCGGCGCCGAATATCCTTTTCCAGATGCTGCTGAGAGGTTCCAATGCCGTAGGCTATACCAACTATCCGGACAACGTTGTGGAGCGTTTCGTGGAAACCGCGGCCGAAGCCGGGATCGATATCTTCAGGGTCTTTGACTCCCTTAACTGGACTAAAGGTATGAGGGTCGCCATGGACGCTGTTCTGAAAACCGGCAAGGTATGCGAAGCATCCATTTGCTACACGGGTGATATATGCGATCCCAAGCGAGACAAGTACCCTCTGGAATACTATGTCTCCCTTGCCAGGGAACTGGAGAAAATGGGCGCCCATATCCTGGCCATCAAGGACATGGCGGGACTCCTCAAGCCATTTGCCGCCCACAAACTGGTAAGGGCGCTCAAGGACGAACTGGGCATTCCCGTCCACCTGCACACCCACGACACGTCGGGAAACGGCGAGGCTTCCCTGCTGATGGCGTGCCAGGCCGGCGTGGATATCATAGACGCGGCGCTTTCTTCCCTGTCGGGCCTGACCTCTCAACCCAATCTGAACGCGGTCATAGCCGCCTTGCGGGGCAGTGAATGGGATCCGCAACTGGACGAGAACGGCCTGCAGAAACTGGCAAATTACTGGGAAACCGTCCGGGACTATTATGCCCCCTTCGAATCAGGCCTGAAGAGCGGTACGGCGGAGGTCTACCATCACGAGATCCCCGGGGGGCAGTACTCCAACTACAAGCCCCAGGTTGCCGCGCTGGGGCTCCTGGACCAGTGGGACGAGTGCAAGGAGATGTATCACAAGGTAAACCATCTTTTTGGCGACATCATCAAGGTTACGCCTTCATCAAAGGTGGTAGGCGATATGGCCATATTCCTGGTCAAGAACAACATGGATGTGGAGGACGTCTACACCCGGGGAGAGGAGATGTCCTTTCCCGAATCGGTGGTGGGTTTCTTCAAAGGCATGATTGGACAGCCTTACGGTGGTTTTCCGGAGAAACTGCAGGAGATAATCCTCAAGGGTGAAAAACCCCTCACATGCCGCCCCGGTGAGCTTCTCGAACCGGTTGATTTTGAAAAGGAACGCGTCAATCTGCAGGAAAATGTGGGTCATCTCGTGGACGACAAGACCCTGCTTTCCCACATCCTTTACCCGAATGTCTACCCGGAATTCGACCGCCATCGTCTCAGCTATTCCGACACATCGGTCATCCCGACTCCAGTGTTTTTCTACGGCCTTGAGCCTGGACAGGAAACCGCGGTGGAGATAGACCCCGGCAAGACACTGATAATCAAGCTGAACGCCATAGGGGCGGTTCATTCGGACGGGACCCGGCAGGTGTATTTTGAGTTGAACGGCCTGTCGAGACAGGTGACGGTAAGGGACCTGTCGGCGATCTCCGATGAGAAGGAGCGGGTCAAGGCCGACCCGTCAAATCCGCACCATATTGGCGCGCCCATGCCCGGAAAGGTGCTCAAGGTCCATGTCAAGGTCGGGGACGAGATAAAAACGGGAGATATCCTGATGGTCACCGAAGCCATGAAGCTGGAAACCAACATAAAGGCAAAAGGCGCCGGCAAGATTGCTGAAGTGAAATTCGAAGAGGGAGAAAAGGTGGAAAAAGAAGACCTCCTTATTGTATTGGGATAGTTATGGTATAAATAATATGTAACAAAGGCCGGGCGCCTGAACCCGGCCTTTTTCATGCAGAGGCCCCGGAAAGGATAATCGATGCAACTGCCAAAGCGCGACGAAATGTTGCACGTCATAGACAGTCTGACATCCCGCTATCTGCGCGGCAAAATCCGCGCGGTCAAGTTATCGGTCATCGCGCTCCTCTCCGGAGGTCATATCCTTCTGGAGGATATTCCGGGGCTGGGCAAAACGACCCTCGCACTGGCGCTTTCCGGCGTACTGGGAATGACGTTCGGACGGATCCAGTGCACCAGCGACCTGCTCCCTTCCGACATCACCGGACTATCAATCTTCAATCGCGAAGAAGGAAAGTTCACTTTCATGCGCGGCCCTGTATTCAGCAACCTGGTGCTGGTCGACGAGATAAACAGGGCCATGCCGAAGACCCAGAGCGCCATGCTGGAGGCCATGGAGGAACAGAGGGTAACCGTAGAGGGAGTTACCTACCCCCTCCCCTCCCCCTTCCTGGTCATGGCGACCCAGAACCCGGTTGAGCAGGTGGGGACGTACCCCCTTCCCGAATCCCAGATGGATCGTTTTCTCATCAGGACCGGAATCGGATATCCTCCCGAAGATATTGAAAAGACGATAATCAAAGGTGGGAGCATACGTGATCGCATCAGGGATCTGGCCCCCCTGATCACCCTTGACGATATCATGGAGGCCAGACGGACGGTTAAAGAAAAGATTCTCCTCTCCGATAAGATTATTGAATATATCTTTTCCATTGTGGCGGCGACACGTAATCATCCTTGTATCCTGACCGGTATATCCACCAGGGGAGGAATAAACCTGGCTGAAGCCTCCCGGGCCCATGCGTTCCTTGAAGGGAGGGACTATGTCATCCCCGAAGACGTGAAAGCGGTTGCCTTGCCAGTCGGGGCGCACCGGCTCATCCTTCTTCCTGAACACGAAGCGCTCAACAAGGAGGATCTATTTCTGTCGGTCATGAAAAATATCGCCATTCCCATGGTGTAAGTATTACCAAATCCGGTTTCTGGTACATTGCCATTACCATCCTCATGGGCCTGGCCGCAATAAATACGGGCAACAACCTCATTTTTCTTATTGTTTCATCTCTTCTTGGATTTATGGCTGTTTCGGGGTGCCTCGGATGGCTTAATCTCCGGAATCTTGATGTGACCATAAATCTGTCCGATGAAGTTTACGATGGGATTGCCTCTCCGGTAACCGTGCGCCTTGCAAACCGCAAAAAAATCCTCTCCTCCTTCCTGCTCCGGCTTGACATAGCAGGCAGGAGCACCACCTTCCCTATTGTGGATAAATGTTCCGTGGAGACAGATATCCTTACCATCTGTTTTCAAGGCAGAGGTAAAAAGACGATGGAAAAGGCGGTCATATCCTCTCCCTTTCCCATAAACTTCTTCGTCAGGCGCAACACCTTCCCGCTTTCAGCCTCACTGATCGTATTTCCCGCCCCCAGTGAATGTGTTACGAAAGGAGGCGCGGGCAAAAAGGAGTCCAGGGGAGAAAACTTCTCCAGCAGGAAGGGGTTCGGGGGAGACTTGACTTCAATCAGGGATTATACGGAAAACGACCCCATCAAAAACATCCACTGGCGGCTTTCCGCGCGGCAGGACGAGCTCAAGGTCAAAGAGATGGCAACGCCGGCCGAAGACCCGTTGATTATCGATGTTCTTTCCCTTACGGAGGGCGGCTTGGAAGAAAACCTGTCCTGCGCGGCATTCATCGTAAACAAGGCCCTCCGCGCAAATCGGCCCGTCGGGATGAGACTTGGCGCCCGCGTCATCCGGCCCGATATTTCCCGTCCGCACAGATTGCGGCTTCTTACGGAGCTGGCGGTGTATGGTACCCGTTAAAACCATTCTGGAAATACTTGCCATTGCCACCGCCATCCTGGGCACGGTCCCCCTTTTCCCCTATCTCGGCATCATCCCGCAAGTGGCCTTTCCCGCGGCCCTGGCCCTGGCGATAATCTCGGAAAAGATGGGGTTCCCAAACCTTAAAGGCTGGAGGGCAACCACTCTGACCGGGATATTCTTTCTTTATTATTCCCTTCAGATCTCCCGCGACAATGTTGTGGAGCCTTCGGTCAACCTCCTTGTAATCCTCCTTTCCATCCGCCTCGCGGGAGAGAAGAGTCCGAGAAACTACCTCCAGATATACGCCCTTTCCATCTTTGCCCTCGCGGCCTCTTCCCTCTTCAGTCTCAGCGGGTCCTTTCTCCTCTATCTCCTCTTGATCCTCCTTTCCATTGCTATCTCTCTTGTGCTTCTGACATTCTTTACCATAGACAACCGGTTGTCCCTGACCCGCCACGGCATGTGGCGCGTTTCATCGGTCGCGGCCTTCATGCCCATTGCTTCAGCGCCGTTGATCCTGCTTTTCTTTGTCATTCTCCCGCGGCCCCAGTTCCCCCTGTGGAACTTTCTGGCGCCTCCGGTGGAAAAGGCAACCGGTCTCAGTGAACGGGTTGAGCCGGGCGCCGCGGCAAGCGTCGCGGAGGTTACTACCGTCGCCCTCAGGGTAAGCGGCGAAAAACTCCCCCGATTGGCGCTATATTGGAGAGGGGTCGTCCTGAATACCCCGAAAGGCAAGGCCTGGGTCAGGACGGAACTCGACGACAGCGTGGCTGTTCCGGCAAGGCCGGCGGGACTGGTCCGGCAGACGGTATATTCCGAATTGAGTTCCACCCCCTGGCTGGTTTCCCTTGATACTCCCCTGTCGCTGCATGGCATCCGTTCACTGAAACAGGGTGATCATGTCTTCAGAAAGACCACGCGTGCGTCCGGAAGGATAAGATATGAGACCGTTTCAGATATCAGAGGGGTAATCGGGACGAAAAGGGACATCGATCGGGATTTCTACCTAAAGTTACCCGAGGGGCTTTCTCCCAGGATAGCCTCTCTGGGAGCGGATATATCAAAAAAAGGACGAACAGCATCTCAACGCCTCTCTCTTGTGGAAAGCTATTTTGAAGGCGCCGGACTTCGATATTCGAACCAGGATATGCCCGTCTCCGACGCGCCCATGGACGAATTTCTCTTCAGAAAAAAAGCGGGCAACTGTGAATTCTTTGCATCTTCTTTCGCGGTAATTCTAAGGGCGGCCGGGGTTCCGTCAAGGCTCGTGGGAGGATACTTCGGAGGTAATTACAATGAATTGGGTGGATATTATCTGGTAACGGAGAATATGGCCCATGTATGGGTAGAGGTCTTTATCGAAGGGACCGGGTGGATCCGGAAAGACCCGAGCATCTTTGCGGCGAACTTTCTTGGCGAAAGGGAAGCGAAGAAGATGGGCTTTCTCCTGAAATCCAGGCTGCTTCTGGACTCCCTGAGCTATTTCTGGAACCAGGCGGTAATCAACTATGACCTGAACAAACAGATAAACCTGTTCCGATCAACGGGCGCGGCGCTTCGCGATTTCTCTATTCCCACGGAAATAAAAATAATCCTTCCTTTTTTTCTGGCCTCCGGCCTGGCGCTTGCGATCTTTCGGCGGGGAATCTGGAGTATTGGCTCGCGCGAACAGAGAATCGTCCGCAAGTTCATGCGCAAAGTTGCCAGGAAATATCCTCATGCATCCATTGAGTCTTCCACCGGACTGCTGGAACTTTCCGACCAGGTGAACGATTCTTCCGTCAAGAGGTTTGCCCAGATTTACTACGGGGCCGTTTACAGGGATAGAAGGCTTTCCGCTCAGGAACTCGACACCCTCTCCGGGTTGTCCGATGGTTTTTCACTGGGGTCGAGGACAACTGGAACGGAAGACGAGAATCGGGCATAAGTCGTTGACTTCATGCTATTTTGCTGCTACATTTCTCATTTCCGAGGTGCCTGGCGCATGCTTCTAATCGCTGGCCTCCAGCAACAGTTCCCCCCAGAAATCCTCAACACGGAAGGAAAGCCCGCGGATATAAATAAGGTTTAAAATGAAAAAAGAAGGTGTGAATTGACTTCTCAAAAACAAAAATTCCTCGCAAGCGCTCAGAAATACATCCAGAAGGGACAGTTTGAACGCGCCCTGAAAGATTATGAGCAGGTTGTCACAGCCGACCCCAAGGATGTGAAACACCGGCAGAAGCTCGCGGAACTCCTCGTAAGATGCAACAGGCGTGAAGACGCAATCCGTGAATATGAGACAATAGCGCGCTATTACGATGATAACGGCTTTAACCTTAAGGCGATTGCCGTCTATAAACAGATACAGCGCCTCAATCCGTCCAACATAGAAATATCCCTTTCCCTTGCCGCGCTGAATGAAAAGCAGGGAATGATAGGAAACGCCCTGTCGGAATACAGAACGGTCTTCCTTCATTATGAAAAATCGGGACGGGCCGAGGATGCGCTGCACATCCTGGAAAAGATGCGGGGCGCGGACCCGGATAATGTGGACATCATGCGCAAACTGGCGGAAACACTTTATGCGTCAGGCGCAAAGGATAAGTCGTATCAGGAATTTACCCGCCTCGCCCTTGTCCTGAAGAGCAGGGGCATGTCGGAATACTATGAAAAGATCTGCTCCATAATCGCCAGCCTGTTCCCTGAAAAAACGGATTCATCCCTGGATATGCTGTCGGAACAGATCCGTAACGGCGTTGCCGGCGATGCCCTTCCCAGACTAAACCAGCTTCTGGGCGACGACCCGGACAATCCAAAGATTCTGGCCCTGCTGGGCGAGGCGTACAGGATTTCCGGCGATTTCACTAACCGTAAGGAAATCCTGAAACGACTGATCCCACATAAGCCAGACGATTTATCCTTGATAAAAGGAATTATTGAGTGCTCAGTGGAAGAAAAGGACGTGGAAGGGAGCCTTTCGCTCATTGAAGAGTATCAGTCGGCCCTTTACGAGAGCGGGGCGCTTGGCGAGATAGAGCATTACTACACAACCCTCCAGAATTTCGTTCCATATGATATCCGTATTCTCGAAGCCCTGAAAAAGCTCTACGAAACCACAGGGGAAAGCTCCAAGCTGGCGGATGTCGCGGTAAGCCTGAACATCCTCGACCAGAAGGCAGGCGGGAATAATGTCCCTCAACAAGGGATGGACGGCCAGACGGATTCCTCCTCGACGGACCCTTCAACCGCGGAGGATTTACCGTGGGGAGATGAAATCGACCTGTCGAATACTGCTGATATCATCTCGGATCATTCTGAAAATTCTACTGAGAACATGCTGGAAGACTTTGCCGAGGTTGACCTTTCATCCGTACCTCCGGAAACCGGGGTCACGGATATCGAAGAGTTTGAAATTGATATATCATTCGATCTTCCCGAAGACCAGGATATGTTCCCCCATTCCCCGGAAGACAAGGAGAACGGGGAACCTTCACTGCCGGAAATAGGAGACGACGGAACAGACTCCCATGTTTTGCCTGAGACAACGGACGAAGGAAATACCGTTACGTTCGAGGAACTTACGGAAGATACGGCATTACCCGCCGATGACATTGAAACGCCATTCGATTTCTCTACCTCCATTGAAGATGCTGTTCCCCTGGTAACACTGGACGTTACCGACGACCATCCGGTCGAATCCGAAGTCGAGCTTCCTTCGTTCATGGAAGAAGCCGACGTATCTCGCAAACCTGAACCGGGACTTTCCCTTGAACTGTTCAGGGAGAATCTGGAAAACCAGATTGAAAAAGAAGACGCTGAAACACATTACAACCTCGGCATAGCCTATATGGAAATGGGTCTCCACGATGATGCAATTAAGCAGTTTCGAATTGCGGCAAACGATCCTGAGCGTGAACTGGACTGCCTGACGCTGCATGCCGTATGCAGCAGGGAAAAGAACGATTACGAAGACTCAGAGCGTATCCTTACCACGCTTCTTTCACTGAAAGGACTACAGCCCGAAAGGGTCCAGAATCTTCGCTATGAGCTGGGACTTCTATATATGGCTTCCGGCCGGAAGGATGAAGCCCTGCAATCCTTCCGTGAAATATTCGTGGCAAATCCCGGGTTCCGCGACACCATGAATCTGATATCCTGCCTAAGCGGAAACAACGGTTCTCTGGATCTTTCGGATGTGGAAGATATGGAAATTACACTGGAAGAACTAGAGTAGTTTCCATCCGGAAACTCCGGATGGAAACTATTGGTTTCCAATTCGGAAACGAGGAATTTTTTGACCTGGCAAAGAAATCAAGGGGTTGCGCGGAGGCGTACATCGGTACGCCGCACAAGCAACCCCGATGATTGACACCGCCAGGGCGAAAAAGAACCGTTTCCGGATGGAAACTAGAGTAAACTTGCTACCGGCCAGGCCCGGATTCTATCGTTCGTCCGGCTTCGACGAATTTATCCATGAGTATTCTTTTCCGCGAAGCCTGGTTGAGCCGGGCCGCGGCCATGGCAAACCACCGGCGCAACCCGTTTAGCCATTCTTTGACGGATCCGAAAGGAATAACAACTGTATGGACAGAATCTGGGCGCCCTGGCGAATGGAGTTTATCCTGAACGACAAGCCGGAGGGATGTATCTTTTGTCTTGGTGAAATAAAAGACCCTGAAACGGAAAAAGCCAGGCTGATACTTCGCCGGGACAACAATACATCCGTCATGATGAACCGTTACCCCTACAGTTGCGGCCATCTCCTGGTTTCCCCCCTCCGCCACGTAGCTGAAATGGGCGATCTCCTGCCTGATGAAATGCTCGAGCTTTTTCAAAACGTCAGGCTTTCGTGCCGAATCATGAAAGAGATCCTTTCTCCCCAGGGATTCAATATAGGTATCAATGTAGGAAAGGCGGCCGGCGCCGGGGTGGATGATCACCTGCACATCCATGTTGTTCCACGATGGGTCGGTGATACTAATTTCATGACCCTGGTCGCTGATGTCAGGGTTATGCCGGAGAGTCTCGCCGCGACATACGAAAAACTCCGCGACCGCTTCCAGGATGATTTCTCTGAAAACTCTTCCTGAGAATGCCGGAAGGTGAAGGCCACCGGTTTTTTCACGGTTGTGTGATAACCTCCTCAAACTGTTACCCGGAATGAAATGATATGAAACAAAAAAAAATATGGCGACATAGGGGATTTCAGTACGCCACGGCCGGACTTTCTCTTGTTGTCGTGGCGCCGGCTTTCTGGGCAATTATCCGTATAGCCTTTCTTTCCGACCCAAACGACACCTTGCTTTCCCGGATTATGGGGGAACCAGCCAGCTACTTCGAGAACATTCTCCTTTACTGCTATATCGGAATGGGAGCGGCGGCCATTGCGTCTGTCTCGGGATTCATCCTGGGCAAATCCGGCGATGAGTTGCGTGAGCGCGCCAGGGAACTGGAAGAGCTGCACAGGGCGGGCGTGTCGCAGGCGGAACTCTTCGAGAACCGGTGCAGAGTTCTGGACGGCACCATCAAGGAGTTCCATAGAATCAGCTCAAGAATCCAGAGATCGCTGGATGTGAAAGAGGTGATTTCCCTCTGCGCGGAAGGCCTGCATGACGTCCTGGGGTTTGAACGCGTAAATATACTGATGGCCGATAGCGAAAGGAAGAAACTGCAGTTTCTTGTCGCCAACGGCAGCCCCGGATTCGAACCGGACGAGGTTTCCCTCCCCCTGGACAGCAGGATAGGCATAATTTTCAAGTCTTTTTCCGAACGCAAGCAATACCTGATTGACGATATCAGCAAATGCCCCCCAGAATACTGCCTCCGACCGCCTTTTGACGGAATCAAACCGCTTCGTTCACGCAGCTTTTATCTCTGCCCGATTGTGGTCAAAGGCGAGTCCGTAGGCATTCTGGGAATCGACAATGCTTACAGCCGGCGGAACACGAATGAAAGCGATGGAGACACCATCAGGCTTTTCGCCGATCAGGCGGCCCTGGCCATCAACCGTATCAACCTTTTAAAGGCCATAAACGTCCTTGCCACCGAGATGGAAAATACCTTTTCCGGCTTTATCGAGAAACGCAAGTTTTTTTCCAAGGCGGTCCACAGCCTGAAATCCGCCATTGATTCTCTTTTTACCGGCGCCGGCAAGATTTCCCGCGCCTCTGAAAATGTCATGAACACCGTGGAAGAAACCAGTTCCGCGGCCGGACAGATTTCCGTCTCCATAGACCAGGTTACCAACAATCTGAACTTCCTTGCCGAAAGCATCGAAAAATCCGTTTCGGCCATGGAAGAGATCCATGCTTCAATCAAGAACGTGGAAAAGAACGCCGCGGTGTCTCACGAGGTTTCACGGCAGGTCACCCTGAATGCGGACGAAGGAAGAGAGAAGGTAGAAGAAACCATTGCCGCGCTGGCTGAGATCCAGAAATCCGTTGAACTGACATTCGAGGGCATCATGCGCCTCGCGGAAAACAGCGGCCGTATTGGAAGCATCGTCAATGTTATCAGGGATATAACCAAAAAGACTAACCTTCTGGCGCTGAACGCGTCAATCATAGCGGCCCAGGCCGGCGAATTCGGAAAGGATTTCGGGGTAGTCGCTGAAGAGATGCGCTCCCTTTCCCACCAGACCGGTCAGATTACCGGCGAGATATCAGTAATTATTTCCTATATTCTGAACGATTCCGATACAGCGGCGAAAAACATCACCTTTTCCAAGGAACTTGTTGGGAAGGGAGTGGAGATCGGCCACAAGACAGGAGAAACCCTTAAGATAATTAATGAAAGGGCCGTTCACTCCATGGAGATGACCGAAGAGATCAAGTCGGCGACGGAAGAACAGGTCCGCGGTGTCAAACTGGTTACCCAATCCATCGAAGACGTAAGTACCATGGCATCGCAGATATATAATGCGTCGAAGGAGCAGTCGGAGGCAACAAAGAACATCCTCAGATCCATCGAATCCATCAAGGATATGGCCATAAATATGGTCAAGGCCACTGAAGCCCAACTGAAAGACGGCTCGGATATCGAACAGTCCGTGAATTCCCACATCAAGACTACCGAAGAGATATTTGACAGCATGGAACAGAGAAGGAACCAGAGCATCGCGGTTATCGAGGAAATGGAGAACATCAAAGGCGTCTCGCTCTAAAAACAACTGGCCTTTTACTGCCTGATATGATACATAGAACAGCATTATGAAGAGCCATGGATACGGCCTTCAATCAAGCGCATGTCAGCATACGATTCCATACCGCCTGGATTCTTCACGGAACCGGGACGGGAGGCGATAGCCGATCTGATGCGGGATTGATTTCCCTCCCGTTTCGATATGCAAAAAAACGCCCCCCTTCCGGGAGGGCGTTTTTTTCGTCGGGAGGACATCATGAAGCGCAAAAAAACCATTCTTGACATACGCAAAATGAAGCAGGAAGGAGAAAAGATATCCGTACTAACCTGCTACGATTACCCTACTGCGCGGATTCTTGGTGAAAGCGGAATCGATATTATGCTGGTGGGAGATTCGGTCGGGGTAGTGTTCTCCGGGTACGACAATACCCTCCCCGTAACCATGGAGGAGATGATATACCACACCAGGGCCGTGGCACGGGCGAACGCAAAGGCGCTCCTTGTGGCTGATCTCCCTTTCCTTTCCTATCAGATCGACATTCGCGACGCCCGACACAACGCCGGAAGGCTGGTCAAGGATGGCAAAGCGGAGGCGGTGAAGCTGGAAGGCGGCGAGAACATCGCTGACAGCATAAGGGCTATCGTTGACATGGATATCCCCGTCATGGCCCATATCGGACTTACTCCCCAGTCGATTCACCGGATGGGCGGCTTCAAGGTCCAGGGAAAATCGGAAAGCTCCAGCGAAAGGCTCCTGGCGGACGCTGTCGCCGTTCAGGCCGCCGGCGCGTTTGCCGTCGTTCTTGAAGGAATCCCCCTCAAACTGGCCGAACGAATAACAGCCGAACTGGATATCCCGACCATCGGCATCGGAGCTGGTCCATTCTGCGATGGTCAGGTGCTCGTCATACACGACATCCTCGGCCTCTGCGAGAAATACTCCCCTAAATTCGTCAAGCATTACGCGGATGTGAAATCCATCATCGCTGAAGCGGCGGCGCGTTACTCCAGAGAGGTAAAAGAAGGCGCATTTCCAACCGAGGAGCATTCGTTTGTCTGACATCAAGATCATATCCTCAGTACGTGAAATGCACGATACGGCGCGCCTGATCCGCTCCCAGGGAAAATCCGTAGCTTTTGTGCCGACAATGGGTTTTCTCCACGAAGGGCACGCCTCTCTTATGCGTGAGGGTCGCAGGCTGGGAGATATTCTGGTTACCAGCATCTTCGTAAATCCTACCCAGTTCGGCGCCGGTGAAGATTTCGAATCCTATCCGCGTGATCTCGGGCGGGACCTGGAAATAGCGAGGGATTGCGGGGTCGATATAATCTTCGCTCCCACTGCCTCGGAGATGTACCCGAAAGGTTTCCAGACCTGGGTAAACGTGGAAAAGGTTTCCCTCCCGTTGTGCGGCGCCTCACGTCCCGGCCACTTTCGCGGCGTGACAACCGTAGTGTGCAAACTTTTCAACATAGCAATGCCGACTTGCGCCCTTTTTGGTGAAAAGGATTTCCAGCAACTGACGGTAATACGTCGGATGGCGGCCGATCTGAACATGGATGTGGAGATCATAGGCATGCCTACGGTAAGGGAGGCGGACGGACTTGCCATGAGCTCACGTAACGCTTATCTGTCCGCGGATGAAAGAAAGGGCGCGCTCTGCCTCTCGCGAGCCCTTGACGCCGCATGCTCCCTATACAGGTCTGGCGAGTCATCGGCGGACGTTCTGCGCACTGAGCTGATTGATACCCTGCAAAGGGAACCCTCTGCGAGGATTGACTACGCGGAACTCCGCGACGCGGAAACTCTGGAAGAAGTCTCAACGGTGAATGACCGGACGGTAATTGCCCTGGCGGTGCGTATCGGCGCCACCAGGCTCATTGATAATGTCATTGCGGGAAGGGGTATCACATGGAAAGAAAAATGCTGAAGAGCAAGATCCACCGGGCAACCCTGACAGGAGCTGATGTGGAGTATGAAGGAAGCGTCACCATCGACAGGGCGTTGATGGACGCCGCGGACATCCTCCCATACGAGGCCGTCTGTATCTGGGATGTAACCAATGGAAGCAGGTTTGAAACATACGCCATAGAAGGGGAAAGGAACTCCGGAGTCGTCTGCGTGAATGGGGCGGCGGCCCGCCTTGTGGCGCCTGGCGATCTGGTGATCATCGCAAGTTTCGTCTCCATGGGTGAACAGGAGGCGCGGACCCACGAACCGAGGCTCGTTTTCGTCGACGAGAGAAACAGGATGCTCCCCTCACGCAAGGAAAAGGCCGGCCAGGGAAACCTGAGAACGGTTTCGATGTAGATGACGGCATTACGCAAGGCGCATCTACAAGGCGCATCTAGTTGCGTTTGAGGTGTTCTCTGGTAAAAAATACACAGGCGCTGTTTCATCACCAACCTCACAATCCGCCGTCCTGGACATTGCCATGAAGATTTACTCGGCATCCCATTTATGTTCCGTCTCGCACCCTCCCATCGAAGGGGGGGCGATAGCGGTCAATGAAGGAAAGATTGTCGCCGTCGGAACCCGTTCCGAGCTCGCATCCGTATGCGGCGCGCCTGTCGTCGAGTATCCCGGATGCGTCATCATGCCGGGCCTGGTCAATGCCCACAGCCATCTGGAACTGACCCATTTCCCATCGTGGAAGATCAGAAAAGGGATTGACTACTCACCCAGGACCTACATCGATTGGATTATCCAGGTAATCAAGATAAGGAGGGCGCTTGCAGACCGCGAGATTGAACAGTCAATTCTCGAAGGAATCCGCATCTCTCTGGAATCAGGCACTACGGCCATTGGAGAAATCCTCTCCGACACCCGCTTCTTTCCCCTCTATCAACGGTCGCCTCTCGCCGGCAGGATCTATCTGGAGGCAATCGGGCAATCGCCCGCCCGTTGCCAAAGCATCATGTCCCGCATTGCGGAGTGCGTCTCCGGTTCCTCGGATAGCAGGATACAGCCCGGCGTCTCCCCCCACGCGGTCCACACGCTTTCTCCCGACCTGTTCAGAGCGGTGGTGGAACTGTCGGAAAACAACAGCCTTCCCATGGCGATACACCTGTCTGAATCCAGAGATGAACTGGACTTTCTCTTCGACTCTTCCGGACCCATCACCGAGAAACTGTATCCTTTCGTTGGCTGGAACGAACACCTTCCCCCTCCCCGTCGCACGACACCTGTGGCATACCTGGACGGATTCGGACTCCTGACTTCCCGGACAACCGCGGTGCACTGCGTCCACATTTCGCCCGCGGAGGCGGAAATCCTCCAAAAAAGGGGCGTCGGCGCCGTACTGTGCCCCCGCTCCAATGAAAGGCTGGATGTGGGCAAGGCGCCTGTCCGGCGCCTCAAAAAGGCGGGTATCCCCCTTGCTCTCGGCACGGACTCCCTGGCCAGCAATGATTCCCTTTCCCTTCTGGATGAAGCGCGCTTTCTCCTCAACCAGTTCCCGGAAGACTTCACCCATTCCGAGGCGCTGCGCATGATTACCCTGTCAGGGGCATCCATGATCGGCATGGAACGCCGTATCGGTTCCCTGGAACCGGGAAAGGACGCCGACTTTCTCGTTGTAGAGCTCAAGGGGCCAGGACAGGCGGGAATTGAAACGGCCATCATAGAGGAAGGGAAGATTCTGGATGTCTTCCTCCAGGGAAAAGCGATTGACGGTCCCCTAGCCACGGACCCCCAGTAATCGGACTGAAGTTTTACGTGGCAAATAAGCGGCCGGTTTGCTATCATGAACACTCAATGAGCGAAAAGATTATCTGCAACAACAAAAAGGCCTATCACGATTATTTCATAGAGGAAAAGATCGAGGCCGGCATGGTTCTTACCGGAACCGAAGTAAAATCACTGCGGATGGGCAAGGCCAATCTGAATGACTCCTTCGCCACCGTTAAGAGCGGCGAGGCGTTTCTAAATAACCTGCACATCTCTCCTTACGACTTCGGCAACCGGGAGAATCACGATCCTGACCGGATGCGAAAGCTCCTTCTTCACAAGAAGGAGATCACCAAACTCTTCAGCAGAATTCGTGAACAGGGCTACTCCCTGGTCCCCTTGCGGCTCTACTTCAAGAATGGCATGGTGAAGGTGGAAATGGGTCTCGCAAAGGGAAAGAAGCTCTACGACAAAAGACAGGACATGAAGCAGAAGGATCACAAGCGCGAGATGTCGCAGGTGTTCAAGGAGAGACATAAAGGATAGCTTTCAGAAAACGACAGTTTCGAGCAGAGGTCAAGGAAGCGGAGAAGTGAGGCGGAGTCGTGGCAGCGCCACGACGCACAACGAGCGACGAAGCTGACACCGAGATCGGCCGAAAATGGCGGCAGAGCAAAAGAAACGACAGTTTCGAGCAGATGTCAAGGAAGCGGAGAAGTGAGGCGGAGTCGTGGCAGCGCCACGACGCACAACGAACGACGAGGCTGACGCCGAGATCGGCCGAAAATGGCGTTTCAAATAAGGGGGTGTACTGGTTTCGACGGGGATAATAAGCAAAGGTTGCATGCCGAGGTCCGGGTGGCTCGTAAAACAATCCGGGGCGAATTAAACGCCGACAACTACGAATACGCTTTAGCAGCTTAATAACCTGCTAACGATTTGCCGACCCTCTCCCACGGGGAAGGACAAATCGTCATTTCAGTGGGATAGCTAAGGGGAGCGCCCGTGACCCGACGCGAAATTCAAGCGGGATCGCCAAGTGAATATCCCGGCCAGTGGAGCTTCATGCGGTTAAATCAAAAACTGGTATAAGCATGTAGACGCCTTTAGTGGATGATCTTCGGACCCGGGTTCGACTCCCGGCACCTCCACCATTTAAGAAAGACAGACCCGTCCACTAACCACGTCCGGTTATTGGGCGGGTTTTGTTTTTCTACGTATTGTCAGCGGCTTACGTCCTTTTCAGGGTGTCGGGGCTACCGCCCCGATCACTCCCTTTTCGGGAAACTTGTCATATCCCGCTTCTCTTTCGGCTCCAAATTCTCCGCATTCTTACCCCCATTCTCCGGACCTCGTCCGGTTTCCTGCATTTTTTCCTGCAACCGCTGCTCGGCGATTTCGTCGGCAAACTGGTTGATACTCTTCATGATTCCCTCAAACAGGTCGTTGATGTCCATGATCGGTCGCTCCTCGTTTTGGTTTATGCCCTTACTTACCGGAGAGACGGAGAAAGTGTCGGGCATCGGTTGAATTTTTTTTGGTGATGGCCTTCTCTGGGGACTTACTTACCGGGTGGCGGCGGGATGTGTCGGAAAAATCTGGAATAACCGCCAACTTTCCGCTTTCCACATGCGTTGTCACCTGCTATATTGAGGGCCGTAATTGTAGGTTGGGCAAGTTGCGTTCGCTCGCTGCCGGTGAATTGGTGGCGCACCAGGAATTGAGGCAAATCGATATGGCAAAGGCACCGGAAAATTTTGCGGAGACGGTCAAAGAAGTCCGCCAGCAACTGGGGCTCAGCCAAGAGGAGCTGGCTCACGAGCTGGGCGTGAGCTTTTCCACGATCAACCGCTGGGAAAACAGCAAGACGGTTCCCTTCAAGCTGGCGAGAAGGCAATTCGAAGCTTTTTGTAAGCGGATGGCAGGACAAGGCAAGCTGAATCTCGATAACAAGGATATTCACTCATGACCCCAGGAAATTTTCAGCAACTGGCGAATTTCATCTGGTCCGTGGCCGACCTACTGCGCGGGCCGTACCGGCCGCCGCAGTACGAACGGGTCATGCTGCCTTTGACGGTGCTGCGCCGTTTCGATGCTGTGCTGGCCCCCACCAAGGAGGCGGTGCTCAAACGATACGAGACCTTGAAGGACAAAGACCCGCAGCTGGTGGACCGGGTACTGAACGAACTGGCCAAGGACGACGACGGCAAGCCGCTGGGTTTTCACAATCACAGCCAGCTCGATTTCCGCAAACTCAAGGGCGATCCGGACAATATCGGCCGCCACCTGGCCGATTACATCAACGGCTTTTCCGAGAACATCCGCAAGATCTTCGAACGGTTCGAGTTTGAAAAGGAGATCGAAAAGCTCGAAGAAGCCAACCGCCTCTATCAGGTGGTCGCGCAGTTCGCCGAAATCGACCTGCACCCTCGCCATGTAGACAACATCACCATGGGGCTGGTGTTCGAAGACCTGATCAGGCGCTTCAATGAGGCTGCCAACGAGACGGCCGGTGACCACTTCACCCCACGCGAGGTCATCCGTCTGATGGTCAACCTGCTGCTGGAGCCCGACACCCAGGTGCTTACCCAGGCAGGCAAGATCGTCACCATCTGCGATCCGGCCTGCGGCACCGGCGGCATGCTGGCCGAAAGCCAGAACTGGTTGCGTGCCCACAACGAGCAAGCCACGGTCAAGGTCTACGGCCAGGACTACAACCCGCGCTCCTACGCCGTCGCCGCCTCCGACCTGCTGATCAAGGGGCACAAGGACAGCCGCATCGAATACGGCAACACTCTGACCAACGACCAGTTTTCCGATATGCGCTTCGACTACCTGCTGGCCAACCCGCCCTTCGGCGTGGACTGGAAGGGGGAGAAGAAAGAGATCGACCGCTGGCCCAACTTTCGCGGCTACAACGGCAAGCTGCCGCGCATCAATGACGGCGCGCTGCTCTTTCTGCTCCACATGATCGCCAAGTTTCAACCGTGGCAGCAGGGCAACCGCGACAAGCCCGGCTCGCGCATTGCCATCGTCTTCAACGGCTCGCCGCTCTTCACCGGCGGCGCGGGCAGCGGCGAAAGCGAAATCCGTCGCTGGATCATCGAACACGACTGGCTGGAGGCCATCGTTGCCCTGCCCGAGCAGATGTTCTACAACACCGGCATCGGCACCTTCGTCTGGGTGCTCAGCAACCGCAAAGAGGCGCACCGCAAGGGCAAAATTCAACTGATCGACGCCCGCGAGCGCTGGACATCGATGAAACGCAGCCTCGGCAACAAGCGCCGCTGGCTGGATGAAAAGGCCATCGATGAAGTGACCCGCGAGCACGGCGCGCTGACCGAATCGAAGACCAGCAAGATCTTCGACAACGCCGACTTCGGCTACCGCCGCGTCACCATCCTGCGCCCGCTGCGCCTCAAGTTCCAGATCACCCAGGAGGCCAAGGAACGCTACCTCGATACCTGCCCGGAACTGCTCGACGCCGTGCTGGCCATCGAAGAGGCGTTCGGCAGCGAAGCACATGACGACTGGAATCAGGTCTGGGACGAGGCGCAGAAGATCGTCAAACAGTTACCCGACGATGTCGAAGGCTGGGCCAAGGGAGCCAAGGGCACGGCGCAGAAAAAGGCCTTCCGTGACGCCTTCACCGAGGTCGACCCCGAGGCCGAGCCGGTGGTTGCCAAGGAACACAAGAAAGTTGAGCTGGATATAGAAGCCCTGTTCCCAGCCCAAATCCTGCCAGAGCTAGCGCCCAGCGAGCTGCAAGCCCTGCTGGGACTCAACCCGGCGGGGAAAGGGAAATATGTCGAATACGAGGCCGACTCCAACCTGAAGGACTTTGAAAACATCCCTCTCAAGGAGGACGTCATCAGCTATGTTCTGCGCGAGGTGCGCCCCTATGTGGCCGACGCCTGGATTGACCGCGACACCCTGGATGAGCAGGACGGCGGCATCGGCAAGGTGGGCTACGAGATCAACTTCAACCGCGAGTTCTTCCAGTACCAGCCGCCGAGGCCGCTCACCGAGATCGATGCCGAGCTGGAGGCGGTGGAGAAACGGATCATGGGCTTGCTACGGGAGGTGACGGAGTGAGCATCGACCGGCCGGAAAACGATTTGCTAGGCATCCTGGCAGAGCTTCGCAAATTGCCCCGCGAAACCGAATGGGCCGAGTTCAAGCACAATAATGCCGAGCCGGACGAGATCGGCGAATGCCTCTCCGCTCTCGCCAATGCCGCCGCCCTGACCGGCAAGGTCCACGCCTGGCTTGTCTGGGGTGTGAACAACGACACCCACGAGGTCATCGGCACCACATTCAACCCTGCATCGGCCAAGGTCGGCAACGAGGAGCTGGAAAGCTGGCTGCTGCGCCTGCTCTCGCCCAAGATCAACTTCCGATTTTACAATTTTCAGGCCGAAGACAAGCCGGTCGTCCTGCTGGAAATCAGCGCAGCCTTTCGACATCCGGTGCAATTCAAGAGGACGGAGTTTATCCGCGTCGGCTCCTACAAAAAGAAGCTGAAGGACTTCCCGGAAAAAGAGCGTGAGCTGTGGCGGGTATTCGACCGTACGCCCTTTGAAAAGGAGATTGCCGCCGAAAATGTTGCCGCCGAAGAGGTACTCCGGCTGCTCGATTATCCCGCCTATTTTGACCTGCTCTCCCTGCCGCTTCCCGAGGGCCGGGACGGTATTTTATCCGCCCTGACGGCCGACGACATGATCGCTCCGGGCAAGGGCGGCACATGGAATATCACCAACCTCGGTGCCGTGCTGTTCGCCAAACGGCTGGCCGATTTTCGCACCCTGACCCGCAAGGCGGTGCGCGTGGTTCTCTACAAGGGTGAAAGCCGGGTGGAAACGGTGCGCGAGCAGGAGGGGAGTAAGGGCTATGCTGCCGGTTTCGAGGGGTTGATCGGTTTTGTCACAAACCTGCTGCCCAGCAACGAGGTCATCGGCCAGGCCCTGCGTAAGCAGGTGCCCATGTTCCCCGATCTGGCCATCCGCGAGCTGGTGGCCAATGCCATCATCCATCAGGATTTTCACCTGACCGGTACCGGCCCCATGGTGGAGATCTTTGCGGGCCGCATGGAAATCACCAACCCCGGTCTGCCACTGGTACAGACCGACCGCTTTCTCGACAGCCCGCCCCGCTCCCGTAACGAGGCGCTTGCCTCCTTCCTGCGCCGCATTGGCGTTTGCGAGGAACGCGGCAGCGGCGTGGACAAGGTGGTCATCCAAACCGAGGTCTTTCAGCTTCCAGCGCCTCTGTTTGAAGCCACGGACGAACACACCCGCGTTGTCCTCTTCGCCCACCGTGAGTTCAAGGCCATGGACAAGACCGACCGCATCCGTGCCTGCTACCTGCATGCCTGCTTGCGTTATGTTCAGCGCGACTACATGACCAACACCACCCTGCGTGAACGCTTCGGAATCGACGAGAAGAACAGCTCCATGGTCTCCCGCATCATCAAGGATACGGTCGAAGCCGGTCTGATTCGCTGCCATGACGAAACCGTGGGTAGCCGGGCCAGAAAATACTTGCCGAGGTGGGCATGATGACAAACCAACTTTTCTTTGACCGTTGTTTGACTGGAGGCCGCCGTCCAAAGGCCACTCGTGCTTCTAAATCACGTTATTTCAAAGGGTTGGGTGGATTTCTTTTGTTTGACCGTTGCTTGACTGGGAAAGCCCAAACGGCGGAAACGCCAATCATGTGGCTGTCGCGGAAACTGTCCGGGACAGTTGTCAAGGAATCCTTGACAACTGTCGAGGCCAGGCAGGCCGATGCCGAGGAGATCGCCAAGCTGGCGCGGATTGAAAAACAGCTTGAACAGAAGAAGGATAAGCGATGAATTCAGCTCCCGTGCTGCAAGAATGGAAAACCGTTCCGCTGCGCTATGTCTGCCAGCTTAACCCTTCTGTCGATTTTAGTGGATTCGAAGAGGACGACGAATTGACCTTTTTGCCCATGGACAGGGTCAAGAGCGGCTACTTTCTTCCGAATACCGATAAGTTTTCCAAGTACGCGTCTTCTTACAATGCCTTCGAAGAGGGCGATATTGTTCTTGCCAAGGTCACGCCTTGTTTTGAAAACGGCAACATTGCTGTCGCTCAAAATCTTGAAAGGGGCAAAGGGTTCGGGAGCTCGGAGCTTTTTGTCATAAGGCCAAAGACGGTCAACCGAAAATTCCTCTTCTACTACTTCCAGTCCTCAGCATTCAAGCAGGAGGGCGAGGCCTCCATGACGGGTGCAGGGGGCCGCAAGCGCGTATCGCCTGATCTTCTGCGCCAGCATCACTTGCCTTGCCCCGATGTGGAAACCCAACGCCTGATCGCCGACTACCTCGACCGGGAAACCGCGCGCATCGATGCGCTGGTGGCGGAAAAGGAAAAGATGCTGGCCCTGCTGGAAGAAAAGCGCGCCGTCCTCATCAGCCGTGCCGTCACCCGCGGCCTTGATCCAGACGTCCCACTCAAACCCTCCGGCCTCGACTGGCTGGGGGATATTCCGGCGCATTGGGATATTGAGCGAGCAAAGAACTTGTTCTCAGTTCGTGATCAGCGTTCAAAATCCGGAAATGAGGAGTTACTTACTGTATCGCACATTACTGGGGTAACACCTCGGTCAGAAAAAGATGTGTATATGTTTCTGGCCGATGATAAAGCGGGCTATAAGCTCTGCTATCCAGGTGACCTGGTTATCAATACACTGTGGGGCTGGATGGGCGCGATGGGGATCAGCCCGCATGAAGGTATCGTCAGCCCCGATTATCACGTCTACACATCTAAGGGTTTGTTGCTGCCGGAGTTCGTTGAACTGCTTTGCCGTTCGAAGCCTTTTGTCGCAGAAGTAAACCGCTGGTCAAAAGGGGTATGGTCATCTCGGTTAAGGCTTTACCCCGAAAATTTCTTCGAAATGCGTTTGCCAGTTCCACCGCATGAAGATCAGCGAGACATCATTGCTGCCGTGGGTGAAAGCCAGCACAAAACTAGAGAGCTCGCTGGAGTGATGCAGCATTCGATTACCCTCGCCAAAGAACGCCGCGCCGCCCTGATCTCCGCTGCCGTAACCGGCCGGATTCCAGTCGAGGAGATGGCGGCGTAAGTCGGGCTTTTGTTGGCACAGTGGACATTGTGGACTGATTGGACATGGTGGACAAGGGGGGAGGGCGGACTTTATGACCGACCAGGAATCTCTGATACCCAAGCATGGCGGCTACCGCAAGCTTAAGAGCTTTCAGGTGGCGCAACTGGTCTATGATGTAACGGTTCGTTTTTGCGACAAGTACATCAGCAAACGCAGCCGCACCCATGACCAGATGGTGCAGGCGGCGCGCAGCGGGGTGCAGAACATTGCCGAAGGCTCGCAGGCGTCGGCCACCTCGAAGAAGATGGAGCTTAAACTGACTCAGGTGGCCCGCGCCAGCCTGGAAGAACTGAAACTCGATTACGAGGATTTCCTGCGCCAGCGGGGGCTGGCACAATGGCAGCGGGAACATCCGCTGCGGCAGGTATTGATCGACCGGCGCTGCCAGAGTGCCGATGAAGTGGCGGGGTGGGTGGTTGAGGTGGCAAAGTCAGGTGGACTTTGTGGACAAAATGGACAGGGTGGACAAAATTCTGAAAAGTCCACGGGGTCCACCAAGTCCACCGAGCTTTACCCCGAACTCTCGGCCAATGCCGCCCTGACCCTGCTTTCGGTAGCCTGTGCCCTGCTTGACCGCCAAGTTTCGCGTCTGGCCGCCGATTTTGAAACCGAAGGCGGCTTTACCGAACGCCTCTACCGAGTGCGCACCGCCAACCGAAGGAAGCAGCAATGAAACAAACCTCCGAAGCCGCCTTTGAAACCGCCATAGAAGCGGTGCTGCTGAATGACGGATACAGCAAACTGTCTTCTGGCACGTTCGACACCGAGCGGGCCATCTTCCCCGACGAGGCGCTGACCTTTATCCGCGAGACCCAGGCCAAAACCTGGGAAAAGCTGGAGGCCCTGCACGGGGCGGAGACCGGCGAGCGGGTATTGCAAGCTCTCTGCAAATGGCTGGACACACACGGAGCGCTGACCACCCTGCGCCACGGCTTCAAGTGCTTCGGCAAAACCCTGCGCATCGCCTTTTTCCGCCCGGCCCACGGCCTCAACCCGGAACTTGAGGCGCGCTACCGCGCCAACCGGTTGGGCATCACCCGGCAGCTCTATTTCAGCGGCAAAAACAAGAAATCGCTGGATGTGGTTTTGAGCGTCAACGGCATTCCGGTGGTGACCCTGGAGCTGAAAAATCCCCTCTCCGGCCAGACGGCGGCCAACGCCATTCACCAGTATCGTCATGACCGCGACCCGCGCGAACCGATCTTCCTCTTTACCAAACGCACCCTGGTGCATTTCGCCGTGGATACCGAAGAGGCGCACATGACCACGCGCCTGGCCGGAACCAGCACCCATTTTCTGCCGTTCAACAGAGGCCGGGACGGCGGCGCGGGCAACGCGCCGGACAATCAAGGCCGCAACTACAAGACCGCTTACCTCTGGGAAGAGGTGTTAAGCCGTGACAGCCTGCTCGATCTGCTGGCGCGGTTCCTTCATCTGGATATCGACGAGAAGGTCAGCGACGAAGGCAAGAAGGTGCGCAAGGAGACGATGATCTTCCCGCGCTACCACCAGTTGCAGGCGGTGCGGCAGATGGTGACGGCGGCGGGCAGCGAGGGCGTCGGCCATAACTACCTGGTGGAACACTCCGCAGGCAGCGGCAAGAGCAACACCATTGGCTGGCTGGCGCATCGGCTCTCCTCTCTGCACAACGAGCGGGACGAGCGCATTTTCGACAGCGTGGTGGTGATCACCGACCGGGTGGTGCTCGACCGCCAGTTGCAGAACACCATCTACCAGTTCGACCACCGTCAGGGGGTGGTGCAGAAGATCGACGAGGATTCGCGGCAACTGGCCGAGGCGCTGGAATCGGGCGTACCGATCATCATCACCACCTTGCAGAAATTCCCCTTCGTCTCCGGACAGCTGATGAAAATGGCCGAGGAGCGCGGTGAAGGAAGCAGCCATCTGCCGACGCGCAAATACGCGGTGATCATCGACGAGGCGCACAGCTCCCAGTCGGGGGAGACGGCCACCGAACTCAAAGGCGTGCTGGGTGGTGCCGAGCTGATCCGCAAGGCCCGTGAAGCGGCGCAGGAGGAAGGCGAAGCGGAGCTTGAGCGGCTTTTTCGCGCCATGGCCAAGCGCGGCCGCCAGCCCAATATGAGCTTTTTCGCTTTCACCGCCACGCCCAAGCACAAGACCCTGGCGATTTTCGGCCGGGGCGGCGAGCCCTTCCACCGCTACACCATGCGGCAGGCCATCGAGGAAGGGTTCATCGAGGATGTGCTGAAGAGCTACGTCAGCTACAAGACCTACTACAAGCTGATCAAGAAGGCCGAGGACGATCCCAATGTCGAGAGGAAGAAGGCGGCCCGGGCGCTGGCGCGCTTCATGCGCCTGCATCCGCACAACATCGGCCAGAAAACCGAGGTGATGGTCGAGCACTTCCAGCAGCATACCCGCCACAAGATCGGCGGCCACGCCAAGGCGATGGTGGTCACCGGCTCGCGGCTGGAGGCGGTGCGCTACAAGCAGGAGTTCGACCGCTACATCAACGAGAAGGGCTATCCCATCAAGAGCCTGGTGGCCTTTTCCGGCACGGTGGAAGACGACAAGGTGCCCGAGAAGACCTACACCGAAGTCGAGATGAATAACGGATTGAAGGAAAAGGAGCTGCCCGAAACCTTCGCCAAACCCGATTATCGGGTGCTGCTGGTGGCGGAGAAATACCAGACCGGCTTTGACCAGCCGCTGTTGCACACCATGTACGTGGACAAGCGGTTGGCCGGGATTCAGGCGGTACAGACCCTCTCGCGGCTGAACCGTACCCATCCGCTGAAGGATGACACCTTTGTGCTCGATTTCGTCAACGACCCGGACGAGATCCAGGAGGCGTTTCGCCAGTATTACGACGGCTCCATCATGGGCGAGGAAGTCGATCCGAATCGGCTCTACGAGGTGAAAGCCGAACTGGACGGGTCGGGCATCTACCTGCAAGACGAGGTGGACGGGTTCTCGCGCATCTTCTTCGCGCCCAAGCGCCGCCAGAGCCCGGCCGACCACAAGAACATGAACGCCCTGCTGGATCAGGCGGTGGCCCGCTTTGCCCAGCTGCAAAACGATGAAGAGGACGAGGCCGAGCTATGGCGCGGCAAAACCCAGGCGTTTCGCAATCTCTACAGCTTTTTGAGTCAAGTCATTCCCTATCAGGACAGCGACCTGGAAAAGCTCTTTACCTATCTGCGCCACCTGGCCTTGAAACTACCCAAGCGCAAGACCGGGCCGGGATACCAGTTTGACGAGGAGGTGGAGCTTGACTACTACCGGCTGCAGAAGATCAGCGAAGGGTCGATCAATCTGGCCAAGGGCTATGCCAAGCCGCTCGACGGGCCGCGTGAGGTAGGCACCGGAGAGGTTCGCGAAGAATACGTAACGCTCTCACGCCTCATCGATATCATCAACGAGCGTTTCGGTGCGGAGTTGAGCGAAGTTGATCAGCTCTTCTTCGATCAGATCGCCGAGGCTGCCAGTCAGAACGAATCCTTGCGCAAAGCCGCCGAAGTAAACTCCCTCGACAAATTCCAGCTGGTCTTCCGCCAAGTGCTGGAGTCTCTGTTTATCGAACGCATGGAGCTCAATGAGGAGCTGTTTACCGATTACATGAGCAAACCGGAACTGCAGGATGTGGTTTCCAAATGGCTGGGTAGTCAGGTTTATGATCGTCTGGGTGGTTCGAAAGACGGCATTGTCAGTCCGAAAACGTGATGCGAAAGGGAGACAAGATGAAATATCAGCCGCCCTACACCATCACCGCCGATATCCTTAACCGGGTCGCCGCGATCAGCGAGGCCATCGGGCGGCTGACCGTGCTCACCGATCAGGCGAGAGCCTTGCGGCTGCGGCGCATCAATCGCATCCGCACCATTCGCGGTTCGCTGGCCATCGAAGGCAACACCCTGAGCGAGGCGCAGATCACCGCGATTCTGGAGGGCAAGCGGGTCATCGCCCCGCCCCGCGAGGTGCAGGAGGTGAAAAACGCCCTGGCCGCCTACGACC
>CAZFCG010000008.1:0-10771 GCA_964517595.1 uncultured Geobacter sp.
TCCGGCCCGAATCTGAGCGTAAAACCTGGTATATCAGCTTCTTCCGAGTCCCTTACCTCTCCGCCAGGGCCAGCCGTATACCCAGGGAGGCAAAGACCCCGGCGGTCAGCCGGCCGAACCAGCGGGCTATGCGCGGCCTCCTGGCCACCGCGTCGCCGATGCCTCCGGACAGCCAGCCGATGATACTGAAGACCACCACTGCCTGGGCCATGAAGATCAGTCCCAGGATGAACATCTGCGCCGCCGCGCTTTCCGGCCCGGGAGAAACGAACTGGGGAAGGAAGGCAAGGAAGAAGAGCGCCACCTTGGGGTTTATGACGTTCATGATAAAGCCCCGTCGGAAGAGGCGTCCCACTCCCTCCCCGCCACCGTCGCCCCGGGGTAGGAGTATCCGTTCCTCCTTCAGGGATCTCCACGCCAGATAAAAGAGATAGGCGGCGCCCGCGTACTTGAGGACCTGAAAGGCGGTCGCCGAAGAATAGAGGATCGCCGAGATCCCGAGGGCCGCGGCCGTGGTGTGGACGCTGACCCCGCTGCACATGCCGAGGGCGGTGACAATGGCGGCCTTTCGCCCCCTGGAGATCCCCTGGGCCACGACAAAGGTATTGTCCGGGCCCGGGGCCGCCGTGAGGGCAATGGATGCGCCGAGAAAATATAGCAGGGTTGAAGTTGTCATGGACAGGACCCGGCGTTCTTCACTGGACCGGAAAATCGAAATAGGTGTCCGGAAAGGGCTCCTTCTCCAGCGTGAAATGCCACCATTCCTTGGGATACGGCTTGAAGCCGTGTTTCTTCATCAGGACCTGCAGCAGCATGCGGTGGGCGCGCCGCTCCGGGCTGATACCGGCGAAGGTCGGCCACGACTCCGGCCCGAAGAAGTCGAAACCGCTCCCCATGTCCAGCTCTCCGGCCGACGAGCCGTCAAGGGATACGATGGTCAGATCGATCGTGCTCCCACGGCTGTGGCCCGAACGGGCCGCTATATAGTCGTCTCTGAAAAGGTTCTCCTTCTTCACGCCCGGATAGAATTCCGCCTTCATGCGCGTATCCCCCAGATCCTTTGCCCACCGCACGAAATGATCCACGGCCCGCTGCGGCCGGTAGGCGTCGAAGACCTTGAGTCCGAGTCCGAAACTCCTCAGTTCTTCCTGGACCTTGCGCAGCGACTCGGCGGCCTGACGCGTCAGTATGGGCCGGGGCCTGATGTAGCCGTCGACGCGTTCACCGACAAAGTTGTGGCCGGTTGCGTAACGAAGTTCAACCCTCGCATCGGGAACCACCTCGTCCACATAGACAAAACCCGGGGGAAGCGGCGCCGCCTGCTCCCTTGCGTGGGCAAAGGGGGCGGGAAAGGCAAGAAGCAGAAGGAAAAGGATAAAGGCCGGCAGGGTGCAGGGCTTCATGGGCGACGTCTCCTCTGAATGAATAGATGCTGTCCCCGGATCTTCGTTTTTGTCGACAGTTCCCGGATGGCAGCTGTTTTTTCCGGAAACATAGCCCATTTGCCAGGGAGTGTCAAAGGATAGCGACAGGCGCCCCTCGACGCCCGACGCCCGATTTGCCATTGACACGGACTCTGGAGAAATCTACAGTATCCACCCGCGGGCAGGACACGACGAGAAAAATTCCCGTTTCCGACGGGTGGAGGAACCATGGCAAGACTGAACGATTTTTTCGGCATGTTGAGCGGCTATGTCTGGGGAGTCCCCCTGCTGGTTCTCCTGGTGGGCACGGGAATATTCCTTACCATACGCCTCCGGCTCCTCCAGGTATTCCTCCTTCCCCGCGCCTTCCATGAAGCCTTTGTCAAGCCGAAGTCCAATGAGCAGGGGGACATCAGTCATTTCCAGGCGCTCATGGTCGCCCTGGCGGCAACCATCGGCACCGGCAACATCATCGGAGTCGCCACCGCCATCTCCGTGGGAGGCCCCGGCGCCCTTTTCTGGATGTGGATTACGGCCGCCTTCGGCATGGCCACGAAATACGCCGAAGGGGTGCTGGCGGTCAAATACCGCTCCGTGGATGAAAACGGCGAGATGTGCGGCGGGCCCATGTACTACATCGAACGCGGGCTCGGCCTGAAATGGCTCGGCGTAACCTTCGCGCTGTTCGGCGCCGTCGCGGCCTTCGGCATCGGCAATACGGTACAGGCCAATGCAGTCGCGGGCAACCTTCAGGAAGCCCTGGGGCTGGACCCCCTGTTCACCGGAATTGTTCTCACGGTCTCAACCGCCGCCGTCATCCTGGGCGGAGTAAAGAGCATCGGCCGGGTTTCCGCGGTCATGGTGCCGGCCATGGCCTGCATATACGTGGCAGGGTGCGTCGCCATCCTGTTCCGCTACGCCGGAGAGGTTCCGGGCGCGCTCATGCTCGTGCTCCACGACGCCTTTACCGGCACAGCCGCCGCCGGCGGATTCCTGGGCTCAACGGTGATGCTCGCCATCCAGAAGGGAGTCTCCAGAGGGGTATTCTCCAACGAATCCGGCATGGGGAGCGCCCCCATCGCGGCGGCCGCGGCCAAGACAAACGAGCCATGCGAACAGGCCCTGGTATCCATGACCGGCACCTTCATCGACACCATCATCGTCTGCACCATGACCGGGCTTGTGCTGATCGTAACCGGGGCATGGCGCTCCGGGGCCCAGGTGTCGGCCCTCACCAAGTCCGCGTTCGATATCGGCCTGCCCGGGAACTGGGGAGGCTTCATCGTTTCCTTCGGCATCATCTTCTTCGCCTATTCCACCATCATAGGATGGGCCTACTACGGGGAAAAGTGCCTGGAATACCTGCTGGGGGTCAAGGCGCTCCTTCCCTACCGGCTCTTCTATGCGGGCTTCGTCTTTGTCGGCGCATGCGTCAAGCTGGATCTGGTGTGGAATTTCGCGGACGTCATGAACGGCCTCATGGCCGCGCCCAACCTCATTGCCCTCCTCGGACTTTCCGGGGTGGTGCTGGCTGAGACGAACCGGTTTCTCGGAAAGAAGAAGGGGGAACCAAGGGGAGACGAAGAAAAGACGCCGGTGTGCGAAGCGCCCTGAAGGGACGCTATTCAGGGCGCTTTCACTACATGGGACGCGGACGGACATCCGGGCGGGCAGGTCATCTTTGCCGCGTCAGTTCCTCCAGATATTCAGCCTGGACACGACGGGCAGCATGGCATGCGCCCCCCGGGCGACGGCCTCCAGGGGCTGACATGAATGATTGACCCTGATGCCCGTGGCATCCCGCAGCCGCTCCTTCATGCCCTCCAGCAGGCTCCCCCCTCCGGTCAGCCAGATCCCGTTTTCGATGATCTCGCACCCCAGAAAAGGCTCTATCCGCCTGAGCATGGCAACGGCCACCCCGATGATTCTCCCCACCAGGGGGTCCACCGCCTCCCGGTAAATCTCCCAAAAGCCCGAATCCACCCGGCCCCGGTTGTTCACCAGGAGCCCACGGGCGTCCGGCAGGCCCTCTTTTTCGCCCAAACCGGCGGCGAGCAACAGCCTTTCCGCTTCTTCACGGCCAAAAGACCTTTTCAGGACCCTGGAACCGACCTTCATGGCCGCCCTCCTGAGATCCGCGCATCCGACCCGGTCGGCAAGCCTCGCGGCAATCCTTCCGGAGCGTATCACCGCGCAATCGGTAACGCCTTCGCCCACATCCAGGATCATATCGGCAAAGGGGGAGGCCACATCGACGCCGGCGCCGATGGCCGCGGCAAGGGGCTCGGGAACCAGGAACACATCCGCGGCGCCCGCCTTCATGACGCAGTCGCGAACCGTGTCCCGCTCCCTTTCGCCGGCGTCGGAGGGGATGCAGGCAAGGGCCCTGGGAGGCACGACACCGAAGCGCCTCACACGGTTGAGAAGGGGAGAGAGAACCAGCGCCGCCACACTCGGATCGACCACCACGCCGCCCTTCAGGGCGGCCCTTCCATCCAGCGTCGAAGGAACGGCATAGAGACCGGAGGCGCCATAGGCCACCCGCACCCATGCTGTTCCCAGGTCAATGGCGATATCAGGCCTCAAGAATGAAGAACGTCCCCTGTTGCGGACCATGGGATCCCTCTCACGGGCTAAAGGTGATAATCACCCGCCGCCTCGGGCTGATAGAGGATCTTTTCCACCCTCATCTTCCGCTGCCCGGCCGGCGCGTTCCAGGTAATGATGTGACCGATGCGGCAACCGATCATCGCCGTTCCCACCGGCGCCAGCACCGAAACCTTGTTCTGCTCTATATTCGCCTGGCGCGGAAAAACGAGGGTGTATTGCTTTTCCTCCCCGCTCTCCATGTCTTTCAGCAGCACGACCGAGTTCATGGTTATGACGTTGGCCGGTATCTCAGCCGATTCAACCACCTCCGCCCTTTCCAGCTCTCTGGCCAGCTCTTCCAGGTGCTTGTTGTCCCTGGAACGGCCCGAATCCGCGACATCCAGCAGCTCCTCCAGGCGGTTCATGTCGTTGTCTGTAATGTAGATCTTCTTGCTGTTCTGTCTGCTCATGAATAATACTCCTCATAGCGATGTGGAAAAATGACGGCGCGGACGGAGACCTTCCCCGGGACATATAAGGGACTCGGAACAAACAAATATACCGTTTTACATCTCATCTTCAGACCATCTTTGCCGCCCCTTCAATCACAAAATCCTCGACGTAGCCCTGCTACGCCTGCGGTTTTGCTCAATCAGGAACGACAAATCCGGCCCGAATCTGAGCGTAAAACCTGGTATATCAGCTTCTTCCGAGTCCCTAAAAAAAACCGCCTTGCGTTCGGTTCCAGGATGCGCGTCACGTTAAAAGACGAACAAATAGAACTTCCGACGGGCGGCAGTCGGTCTGGAGGATTTCGCCCCGGACGCCACTCAGGGCGACCGGGCCGGGCCCTCAAGCCGACGGGCCCGTATGCGTATCCCGTGCCGTTTCATGGGACAACCATACCCCAGGCGGCGGGAAGTTGCAAGGGAGGCAGGGGAAAAGAAGGTCGGAGTTGGGAAAAGACATGACTGACGCCTCCAACCGCCGAATCCAGGCTCACTCAATTCAACAGGAAAAAAATCTTTGCCTGAATTAAAGTTTTGACCCCGCTTTCCCGATATGGAATGTTGAGTCTTGTATTTGGTGATATGGTCGCTGTTCAAAGGAGGAATAATGAAGCTGTTCCATCTGTTTCCGTTCTTTTTCATTGCCGTGTTGATTACGGCGTGCGCATCCGACGACGTAATTATCCGGGAAGAATCGCCCGTTGCCGGAAGAGCCGACAGGGAAATCCGCATTTCCTGCCGCCAGACCTACGGGATCACCCATGACGGACACGGAGGCAAGGATTTTCCAGTATCCTACAGGGAGGTGCATGAGAATTATCACGATTCACGCTCCGAATGGGTTTACCAGCCTCATGTGATCATTCCCGAACCGCCCGTAATCAACAAAATCAACAGATAAGAGGAAAGAACACATGCGTAAACCGACATTTCTCCCAGGCTTTTTTCTGCTTTTCTTCCTCTTTTCAGTCTCAACCATGCTCTTTTCGAAAACCGTCAACGGCGAAGATTCCGTGGTATTCGACAAGTCAAACTGCGGCCCGGCGTCACTGGGCTGCACCAGGAATGTCCTGACGGAACCTATCGTGATCCAGCCCGGCCGCTCGCCCGCAGGACGCTTCAACGCCAGGATGATCTTCCTTGCGGACCAGCTTGAAAGGAACATCGACAGAAAAAGCATCTCCAACACCTTCGTCGTCACCAGCTTCACAAACATCAACAGGATTTCGGAAACCTCCGGCCTGGGAAGACTTATAGCCGAGAATCTCATGCACGAACTTCAGGTAAGAAAATGGAGCGTATATGAGATGCGCCTCTCCAGGAACATAAGTATCAATGAAAATGGAGAGTTTTCACTGAGCAGGGACAGCGGCGCCCTGAAGGGTTCCTACAAGCTTGGAGGCGTTGTAACAGGCACATACAGCATGGCGGGAAACGATATCATCATTAATGCGCGGGTGGTGGACATACCCACCGGCCTCGTAATGTCATCGGCGCAGGCCCGCCTGCCCCTTGACCTGTTCACGGAAATGCTCCTTTTTAACAAAGAAGACCTGCCGGAAATGAAGATCGTGGGCAATCGCTAGAAATGAAAAAATCCTTCTCTCTCCAAACAGGCATGTTTGCAGCCTTACTTGCGGCGCTTCTGGTGAGCGGATGCGTCGGTCGCGGGTGGTATCCCTATTCCCCACTTTCCGAAGGAAACGCCTGCTCCAACGCCACCCCTCTCGGGATGCTGGAGCATACGGATCTGAAGAGCCTCTTCGACGGCATGGCGCGGGAGTTGTGCGTCAATGAATGCGATGGCGACTGCCCGGATCCACGCGCCGACGCGACCCGATCCCGGCCGGCGCCCGCGAGCCCCTTGCCCCGTTCTTCCGGAGAGACCATCCTGGTAACCGACTTCGTCGACATCCAGACCCTCGTTCCCGGCAAACACGGCCTGCTGATGGGAGACCTGATGCGGGGCGCCCTCAACTCCCGCTGCGGCTGCCGCATACTCCAGGCGGAGTTTTCTTCCTTTTTCCGGCTCTCGGAAAGCGGCCTGGTGGTCCTTTCCAGAAACAGCGCGGATATCAAGAACACGGCCTACCGGCAGATGGAGTGCGTGGTGGGAACCTACAGCTTCGTGGGCTGGAAACTGGTCTTAACGGTGCGCCGCATCAATACCCTCACCGGCAGAATAACCAGAATGGCGACCCGCGAGATCGATTATACCTGCGACGGAGACACCGTCACCCATTCGGTGCGGTAGCGTTCCCGGCCGCCATGGGCATGCCCTTGTCCAGCCAGTACAGCCACGCCAGCAGCTCCGCCACCGCCACGTACAACTCCGGGGGGATGTGTCTGTCCAGGTCAAGCTGCATCAGCATCGTCACCAGCTCGGGAGATTCGTGGACATAGACCCCGTTCTCCCTCGCCAGCCTGATTATGGCCTCGGCCGTTTCCCCTTCCCCCTTGGCGATCACCCGGGGGGCGTAATCGCCCTTGCCGTAGGCCAGGGCAGCCGCCTTCCGTTCACGTTCCTTCCAGCTCTTCATGGCGCACCGCCACTCCTTTCACCTCGATCCCGGCGTTTCCCATGCGCTCTCTCAGCTCGCCCAGGCCGACATCCATGAGGGAGGCCGACTCGGGGGAATCCGTCGCGAGAGACAGGAGCAGTTCATTTCCGGAAAGATTGATCACCCCGGTAACCCTCCCCAGGTTCGGAAGGTCCAGGCGCAGGGTGGTCCGCCACCCGTTTTCGTCCCCGGTCTCGGGGTTCGCCTCCCGGTCCTCGACCTCCCAGTCCATGGTCTGGCCCGGCCAGGCCTCTCCCTGCCAGACAAAGAGGCCGGAGTTCAGCATGTTCAACTGGCGGCTCACCAGTGGGAGCGTCCGGGCGTCGGCGATTTCACCCTGGCCGGCAATCCGGGAAGGCGGGAGTTCCGACGGTTCATGCTCCTCTACCCTGGCGAGGTCGCCGGTGGCGACATTCCGCGAGACTTCAGCGCCCACGTCCCGGTCCTGTCCGGGGAAAACGGTCCTGGAGAACTCCGGCGCCCGCTCAGAGCCGGGCAGCGGCCCCCGGACGGGTTCCCGCGGCGACTGTTTTTCCGGGACTGCGTAATCCTCCATCCGGCCATAGGTTTCCTTCAGCAGACGCTCCCGTTGCTCCACGAGCGCGGACGGCGTCCGCCCCGGGTCCGGGCCCGGCCGAGGACCCGTCTCCGCTTCGGCCATGACCGGCCTGCCGGATTCCCCGCGAACGTCCGCCGCCGGTTCACGAACAGGTGATGGATTCGTGGGACGTTCACCGGGAAGACTTCGGCCGGTCTCGCCGGAAGTACCCCCGGAGGACTCACGCCGCTCCGGCCCGGCATCGCGGACCGGCCTCCCACCTTCATCCCGCCGAACCGCTCCTTCACGCCTTTCCGTTTCAACCGGGGTGCGGCCGGTTTCCTTTGCCGGGGCATCGGCAGGACGCGCGCCGCTACCGGAGTCCGTAGGTTGCCTTTTTGTCAACGGGGAATCGGGGCCGGGGGCAGCTTCCTTCGGAAGGTGGTCCCCCTGTTGCGCCGACGGCGAAGGGGTCCTGGTTCCGGTCCCGGAGTCCGGAAAACCATCTCCAGGGACACGCCGGCCGGGCTCGCCGGCAGGACCGCCAGAGGATTCACGCCGCTCCGGCGCGGCCTCACGGGCCGACCTGCCACCTTCGTCCCGCCGCGCCGGCGCTCCTTCACGCCTTTCCGTGGCAACCGGAGTGCGGCCGGTTTCCTTTGCCGGGGCATCGGCAGGACGCGCGCCGCTACCGGAATCCGTCGGCTGACTTTTCGTCAACCGGGAATCGGGGCCGGGGGCCGCTTCCTTCGGAAGTTGTTCCCCCTGTTGCGCCGACCGCGAAGTGGTCCTGGTTCCAGTCCCGGAGTCAGGGAAACCCTCTACCGGCGCACGCCGGCCGGTCTCGCCGGAAGAACCGCCGGAGGCCTCACGCCGCTCCGGCGCGACCTCGCGGGCCGACCTTCCCCCTTCATCCCGCTGCGTCGGCGCTCCTTCCCGCCTTTCCGTGGCAACCGGAGTGCGGCCGGTCTCCTTTTGTCCCGCCTCCGAAGATCGGCTGCCCCCAGGAGGTCGCGGGATCTCCTCAGCAACGCCATCTTCTGTAGGCACACCGGACATCTCCCCATCCTGGACAGCCGCTCCCGACGAAGGCCTGTCCGTGGCCGTCATGGCGGCGGCGCGCGCCCTGGCCTCGGGACGGGACAGGGCGGCCTGGGGCTCGCGCATGACACGAGCCATGGGCCTCTCTCCCGCGGCCCATTCCTCGAGGTGCGATTCATAAAAAAGACCGCTCTCTCCCAAGGCCTGGCGCAACCGGCCGGCAAGCCGGGTCGTATCGCCCGGCGGGGCATCCAGAAGCCGCCCCATTACCGGCAACGGAGACCTGGCGGAGCTATCCTGCGCCGGATTGCGCAGAAGCCGCCGCACCAGTTCTCCGGCAGGGCTCATGGTCACGGGAGCAGCGCTGAAAGTCCTGTTGGACAGGGAAAACATCGGCCGCGGATCCTGGTTGAGAAAGGTCATGCGGAGAGTATCGCCTGTTTTGGCGCCGGCGGGAAGATCCATGGCAAATGTGCTGGAGGATATCCGCACCAGCGACATCCCGTTTTCCAGCTTTCCCGTAACCGTCGCCAGGACCTCGGCCCCGGGCGTGAGGGGAAGCCGGGGCATGGTCGCCCCAGGCTCCCGGGCCTGACGGACGCTTTCTCCAAATCCTTTGATCTGCTGGAGAAACTGTATGACTGTATCGCGTATGACGGGCATGGCGATCCTTTCCGGAAAACAGGCCGGCCACCTGTAAATGGGGCGATGCCCCGGGTGTCTGCTACCTTTCCTTTGTACCATTTCCAAGGCCCGCGCTTCAACCTGGATTCGGCAGTTGGAGGTATCCTTCGTTCCCTCCGACTCACGTCCATAAGGAAAAAGTGAAGATCAGGCCAGAGGCCCGGTTTCACGGGAGCGGGAGATGTTCCTCAGGAAGAGCCAGGAGAAGAGGGGCAGGGCCGCGAGAAATCCGTAGAGGAGGAGATGGAAGGCCTGCTTTACCCCCATGGTGTCCGCCATCCTCCCCACCAGGGGACCGGTGGCGATAAAGGCGACGCGGAACGAGAGGGACTGGAGCGACAGTATGCTGGCCCGGTTCGCGGAGCGGCTCTCATTCTGGGTGTAGTGAAGAAAGATCGGCCCCCTGAGGCCGCGCATGGCGGTCAGCAGGTAGTAGAAGAGGAAGCCGAAGACGCCGCCCCATAGGCCGAGGCCCGCGTACCCGGCAAGGATCATGGCGCAGAAGAGGAGGATGGCGTTCCTGTCCCCCAGCGCGGCATGGACCCGGTGACTCGCCAGGGCGAAAACCGCCACCATGAGGTTGGCGCCGGCCCAGGCCGGTCCGAACCAGGCCAGGGGTACGCCATGTTCGCGCATATAGGGCTGGATCAGCCAGACGGGATAGAAGGAGGCGATGCCCAGGAGGGTATTCAGCAGAATTACCGCGCGGAGACGCCGGTTCTCCAGAAAGGCGTAGCGGGTGATGCTCAAGGCCTCCTTCAGGTGGCCGTGGGCGGAGATGGAAATCTCGCGGGGCGGCTCCTTCATGGCCCGGGCCACCGCAAAGGCCGCGACCCAGACACCTATCTGCAGAAAGAAGGGAAGAAGGGGCATGGCCTCGTACATCACCCCCGCGAAAAGGGCGCCCATGGCCTCCCCGGTCTGGGAAAATCCGTTCATCCGCCCCTCGTAGCGGGCGTACAGCCCCTCCTTCCCCTCCGCCAGGAGGGTCTCGTAGAGGAGGGCGCTGTCGGAACCGCTGATAAAGGAGAGGGCCGTGCCGAGAAGGATCTCGGCCGCCAGGACCTCGCCAAAAGACCCGGCCACGGTGTAGAGCCCCCACCCCGCCACGCCGATGACGGTAGCGATGCTCAGGGAGGCGCGGTAGCCGAGACGGTCGCTCACATAACCGGATGGATACTCCAGAAGCACGGTGGCGGCGGAAAAAATCCCCTGCAGGGTCAAAATCTCCGTAAGACTCAGCCCGATGTGATCCTTCCAGAAGAGGGTGATGATGGCCATGGGAAAGAGGGTCTTCTCCAGGAAGGCAAAGGCGTACAGCTTTCCGATATTGGCATGGAAGGTTTTCATGGATTGTTCTTGGGAAATATGGAAATCCCTTAGGAACTGTAAATGAATAGCATGGTCAATATTGCGTTCAGATTC